>CAMYMP010000657.1 GCA_947259435.1 uncultured Woeseiaceae bacterium | reverse complement strand
TAACCTGGGTGCGGCGGAATTCGCCGTTTGCCACGCCTCGATCGAGAAGTCCGGTTATCGTCGCAAGGCCGCGCGAGACGACGTTGTCCCAGTAGAACTCCACGAGGTCCGGATGCTTGGGGCCCTCAGCAATCAAAAGCCGGATTACGACCGCAACCGGCGAGCCGGGCATCTTCTTGACGAAGTCCAGGAAAGGCCCACGCAGGAACTCTTCGGCAGACCTGTCGGCGCTGTCGACACTTGCGGTCAGCGCATCGATGCGCGGCATAACGAGGCTGCGAACGACCGCCTTGAACAGTTCTTCCTTCGTTTTGAAATACAGATAAAGCAGCCCCTTGCTGACGCCGGCGCGTTTGGCGACATCGTCGACGCGCGTTGCCGCATAGCCCTTCTCGGCGAAAGCGGCGAATGCCGCGTCGGTGATTTCCTGCGGCCGGTCTTCCTTGCGACGCTGGAAGCGGGGCTCTGGCATGGTTCTGGCTCGTTACTGACTCTATAGTCAGTAACTATACTTAATGACCAGCAGGTCAGCAAGTGATTTCGGCCGCAGAATGCGCTTTCGTTCATAATGCGGCCCCATGTTTACCTACCTCGATCCAACGGTTCGCGAGCGACTCGTCGCGGCCGGGCATTTGTTTCGCATTAGCAGCGACGGCGAGCTGATCCCGCCAGATCATTCGAGTGGCGGTGGAGGCTCGATCAGCATCCTCGGGCCCATCCCCTTGCCGCTCACTTTTGGCGACAAGCGTTACGAAGCCGAGTGGTACGAGTGGTACGCCTGCGTGCGCAATACCGAACTATCGAAAATCGAAGACATCGCGGAGCAGTTGCGCGCACAGAAAGCACAGGAGTCGTTTGCGACGCTGGCGTCGTCAATGGCGGTGAACAGTGTGCTGATCATCGGCAATCCCGAAACCTGGACGAATCCGCTCGTTCGTGTGCACTCGAGCTGCCTGACCGGCGACGTGTTCGGTTCCGAGCGCTGTGAGTGCGGGCCGCAATTGCAGTCGGCAATCGAGCTGATCAGCAAAGACGAGCAGGGCGGCATACTCATCTATATGTCGGGCCACGAAGGTCGCGGCATCGGCTTGTGGGCAAAAGCTGCGACGTATCTTTTGCAGGACGACGGTGAAGACACCTACCAGGCGAATCGCTCGCTCGGGCTGCCCGACGATTCACGCGATTTCAGCGACGCGGCATCGCTACTCAAATACTTTCGCAGAGGCGGCCCGTTTCGTTTGCTGACGAACAATCCTAAAAAGATCGAAGACCTGACGGCTGCCGGTCTGACCGGCATAACGCCTGTCAAACACGTGTTCGGCGTGACCGAGAGCAACCGGGGCTATCTGGCCGCCAAACGCGATTGGGGTCATCGGATCAGGCCCGAGGACATCGGCGAGGACTGATCGTCAGGCAGTGCCGCGGCGTGCCTCGAGCTGCTGACGAACTTCGTGCGCCTTTTCTTCGGTGATCGTGAAGGTCGCGATCGCCCAGATTGCGACGCCAGATGCAATACACGGCACGAACGCGTCGAACATTCGCATGTAGGTAATCGTCTGTGCCGCCTGATCTCCCCCGAGCTCCACGTCGAAACCCGTCAGATTGAGCAGCACCCCGCCGCCCGCAATTGCCACCGCTTGCCCGAGTTTGACGACCCACCAGAATATGGACCCATACATTCCCTCGCGTCGCTCGTGGGTGTTCAACTCATCCGCATCCACGACGTCGCAGATCATCGAGGGCATCAAGGTGAACAGGCCAGCCAGGCCAAACGCCATTAGCGGAGCGGGTATCAGTACCAGCCACGGGTTGTCCGGCGTGTAACAGAACCATTTCAGCGCATACCCGATCATGGAGATACCGGTGGAGACAAAGAAAGCCCGGCGCTTGCCGATCTTGGTTGCCAGCCAGGTAACGAATGCGATAACGGCCAACGCAACAACCGCCATCAGTAGTCCCGAGTGGCCGACGAGCTCCGCTCCTTTGGCCGCGTCTCCAGAAAATACGTAATAGATGATGACGTACGACTGGAACGACGCAATCAGGATGAAGCCATTGAAGACGAGAAATGTCGCAGCGCAAAGTTTGAGAAACGGCTTGAACTTGAGTGTCAATGCGAAGCCGCGGAGGAAATCCGTGATGAGGTGCAGGATGGCGCTGCCGGAACCCCCCGTCTCCTGCTGGTGTTCATCGGCTTCTGCGGCGGCGACCTCTTTGAATCGCTCGCGCAGAAATATTGCGGGCATGATGCCAACCAAGATAACGACCACGCCAATCATTACCGCGAGGCTCGAGGCGCCATCCTGAACGTTGGTAAATAATCGTTCGCTGAACATGATCGCCAGAAAATAGGGAGAGATCATATAGGCGATATTGCCGATGAAGTTCTGTACACCCATCAGGCGCGTGCGCTCATGATAATCAGGGGTTAACTCGTATCCCAGCGCGACCCACGGCGTCGCGTAGACGGTGTACCCGAGGTAGAAAATCAACGAGCCTGCAAGAAAGTACCAGAAGTAAAACGCGTCGCTCTTTTCAGCCGGCAATTGCCACAGCAGCGCATAAATGATGCCGACGGCGATTGCACCGACAAAGATATAGGGGCGGCGGCGGCCCCACCGCGATTTCGTGTTGTCCGAGATGTAGCCCATCAGCGGATCGGTTATTGCGTCGGTCAGGCGGGGAAGGGCGCCGAGCAGCCCGACCAGCGCCGGGTTCATGCCGTAGCCGAGGTTGAGGACAATAATCATGCCGCCGATTGCGGCTGCGAGGGTGTTGTTGACGAACGCGCCGAGTCCGTAGATCAATTTTTGAATAAACGGAATCCGATCTCCGGGCGCGGTTTCGAAATGCGTGGCCTGGCTCATGCCGATGATCCCTCAACCCCTGATCGGGGCCTTATTATTATTTTGTCAATCGTCTATTAAATTGACAGCGCTGTCAAACGTTGCTACAACCCGCGTACGCTACACGAGCACAATAAAAACGCAGTCGCTACGATATTTGGGCACGCTAGGCCCACGCTACCAGCAAGACTTTATCATTGAATCCATGGATAGCGGCGCTTCGCGCGCTGCTGCCAATCACAAAAATGAGCGCTACCAAAGCAAATCCGCTGAATGAACTGGAGACCACCGAGCAACGCGTAGCGCGATTACTCGGGCAGATGACGCTGGCCGAAAAAATCGGCCAGATGAGTCAGCTCGACGCAAGTTATGGCTACGCCCCGAACTATCTCAGTGACGGCTTGCGAGCGGGTCGAATCGGCTCCGTGCTCAACGTTGTCGATGTTGATGTGGTCAACCAACTGCAGCGCATCGCTGTCGAGGAAAGCCGCCTTCGTATTCCGCTCATGGTCGGTCGCGACGTGATTCATGGATTCAAGACGGTCATGCCCATCCCGCTCGGACAAGCGGCGACATGGAACCCTGAGTTGGTAAAGGAAGGTGCGCGCATCGCTGCTCTCGAGGCCGCGACGGCGGGTGTCAACTGGACATTCGCGCCGATGATCGATATCTCGCGCGATCCGCGTTGGGGCCGCATCGCCGAGAGCCTCGGTGAATGCGTTTGGTTGACGAACAAACTCGCTGTCGCAATGGTTGAGGGATTTCAGGGTGATGACCTGTCGGCGACCGGGTCCATCGCTGCCTGTGCCAAGCACTTCGCGGCTTATGGTGCTGTCGAAAGCGGTCGCGACTATGCAACGACGAATGTTCCCGAAACCAAGCTGCGCAATGTCTATTTGCGACCGTTCAAAGCGGCTGTCGACGCCGGCGTGACCACGCTGATGACATCGTTTTCCGATCTCAACGGCGTGCCCGCGACAGCTAATGAGTTCCTGCTTGGGCAAGTGTTGCGAGATGAATGGGGTTTCGAAGGTTTTGTCGTTAGCGACTGGGACTCGATTCGCCAGCTGCAGATTCATGGTATGACCGAGAATGACAGGGAGTCCGCGTTCGAAGCCGTGACCGCCGGTGTGGATATGGAGATGCATGGCGACGCCTACCGCAACCATCTCGCCGAGCTGGTCGAAGAAGGCCGGGTCAGCATCGATACCGTCGATGCCGCCGTTGAAAATATTCTGCGCGCCAAGTTCCGCCTAGGGCTTTTTGAAGATCCATACACGAATCCGGAAGACTTACCGGCGATAGCGAACGAACACGCACTCCAGACGGCGAGGCAAGCGGCGTTGCAAAGTGTCGTCATGCTCAAGAACGACCATGGCACGCTGCCGCTGTCGGCCGAAAGCATGAAATCTGTGGCGATAATCGGACCGTTGGCCGACGCACCGTACCAGCAGCTCGGCACCTGGATTTTCGATGGCGATGTGGAGCTCAGTATTACGCCGATGCATGCGATCCACGGCCTGGTCGGCCGCAATGTCGACGTCCGCTACGTGCGCGCGATGGAAAATTCACGCAGCAGGGTCAGTGAGGCGTTCGACGACGCCATAGAGGTCGCGCAGCAATCGGATGCTGCAATATTATTTCTCGGCGAAGAATCGATCCTCTCCGGGGAGGCGCACTCACGCGCCGACATCAATCTGCCTGGCGACCAGGCAGAACTCGTGCGGCGCATCAGGGAAACCGGCACGCCAGTCATCGCCGTGATTCTGGCTGGTAGGCCGTTGACGCTAACGAATATCGTTGATCAGGTAGACGCCATTCTGTTCGCCTGGCATCCCGGGACGATGGGTGGACCAGCGATTGCGGATCTCCTGTTTGGCCTCGAGTCACCGTCAGGCAAACTACCGGCGACATTCCCGCGTATGGTCGGCCAGATCCCGATCTACTACAGCCAAAAGAACACGGGCAGGCCGCCATCGCCGGACAAGATCGCGCACATCGATGATATTGACACACGTGCCTCACAAACCTCCCTGGGCATGAGCGCCTTTCACCTCGACACTTGTTTTACGCCGTTATTCGCGTTTGGACACGGGCTGTCGTACACGGCGTTCGAATACGAGCACATTCGAACGAATGCGCGTGAGATCAGACTTGGCGATACGGTGACCATCAGCGCAGAGCTGACTAACCGAGGCGAAGTCGCAGCCGACGAAGTTGTGCAGCTCTACGTTCGTGATCTCGTGGCGAGCATCACCAGACCCGTCAGGGAACTGAAGGGTTTTCAGCGTGTGCGCCTGAAGCCGGGCGAAACTGTTACCGTCGATTTCGAACTGCATACGGATGACCTTGCTTTCTTCGGCCGCGATATGAAGCCTGTTACAGAACCTGGCGCGTTCCATGCCTGGATCGGCGGCAGTTCAGAAACGGACCTGAGTACCGAATTCCGCATCGTCGAAAGCAACTGAGTCGTGGGAGCACAACGAAAAACTCGAGCAAATACCCGTGAGAAACTGACATGAAATCATTTAAAGCACTGATCATCATTTTCGCTCTTGCGATCGCGGGATGCTCGCCAGCGTCCGACAGCAAGATTTCGGCTGGCGAAGAAGCAACGTTCAGGCAGGCGCCCGATGCGTTGCTGGCCGGAGAAGTCATGGCCGTCGCCTATTCGGGTTTTCGCGAAGGCCAGCATCCGGACCGCGGCGACGGTGCCGTTAATCCGAGCAATGAGGAGATTCTCGAGGACCTCGAGATTCTCGTTGCGTACGATTTTGATCTGATTCGTCTCTACGATACGTATGAGAACTCGGTCACCACCCTTGAGCTCATTCGCGAGAATGATCTTCCGATCAAGGTGTTGTTGGGTATCTGGCTGCAGGCCGAGATAAGCAATCATGAAGGATGCCCGTGGCTCGACGAACCTATTCCTGATGCACAACTGGCGGCCAATACCGTTGCGAACGCAGCTGCGGTGCAGCGCGGCATCGAACTGGCAAATGAATTCGCGGACATCGTCGTTGCCGTCAATGTCGGCAACGAAGCGCTGGTCGACTGGAACGATCACATGGTGTCGCTCGACAAAGTCATCGAATATGTGCGGCAGGTAAAAGCAGCCATCGAGCAGCCGGTGACGGTCGCCGACAATTACGAGTGGTGGATCAAGGACGGCGCGCCGTTAGCCGCCGAAGTCGATTTTCTTGGCATACACACCTATCCGGCGTGGGAAGAGAAGACGATCGACGAGGCGCTGTCCTACACGATCGAAAACATGGACCGTGTGCATGCCGCGCTGCCGGGCAAGCCGATGGCGATACTCGAAGCGGGCTGGGCGACCACGGGAATAGAGTTTGGCGAGCAGGCAAGCGAGGAGAAGCAGGAGCGCTACTATCACGAGCTGTACGACTGGGCGCAAGAGACGAATATCACCGTGTTCTTCTTCGAGGCCTTCGACGAGCCGTGGAAAGGCGATCCGAACAACATGCAGGGTGCGGAAAAGCACTGGGGCCTGTTCTTTGTCGATCGCACACCGAAACTCGTCTTGGAATCAGGACCATCGAAGGGCGGTGAGTAACCGGCGATGGTCAGCACGCCCAAAATCTCTCTCCGAGGCTTACGCACATTCTGCGTCGCTGCGCGGTACGAAAGTTTTCGCACGGCGGGCGAGGAGCTATTCATTACGTCCTCTGCTGTCAGTCACCAGATCAAGAGCCTAGAGGAAGAGCTGGGTGAGCAGCTGTTCGATCGCACCAGCCGCGAGCTGAGTCTAACGGAAACCGGTAAGTCACTGTACCGGGACGTCGGACCCCTGATTGAACAGCTGGACACTGCGATCGCCAAGTACAAAAAGGGCGCTATCAGCAGCTCCATACGGATCTCTGTGCAGCCATTTTTCGCAAGCGAATACTTCGTTCCTCGCCTGAGTGAGTTTACGGCCGAACATCCGGAAATCGATATCCAGGTCGGTACGAGTGACGAAACCATGGAGAAACACCCGGCGGATGCTGATTTGTCGATTCGGCTGTTTCGAACGCCCCCGTCGGACATGCCGTCGAACCTCTTGTTCCCGCTACGGATGGTGCCCGGCGGCTCGCCGGAGTTCAAAAAGGCGATGACGGTCAAGAACAAAAAAATCGTCAGTGAATTCCCGCTGATCGTGCATGAACCGCGACCAAAGGCCTGGACGGAGTGGGCAAGCGCGGCGGGCATCCAGCTGCCGGAGAACAGCAAAATAATCCGTCTCGATTCGACGATCGCCGTGCTTCGCGCGGCCCAACGCGGCATCGGTGCGGCACTGGTGCCGGTACCGATGGGTAATCTGTGGTTGGAAGAAGGGAGCCTCGTGCGGCTGTTCAGGAAAGAGCTCGTTGCCGACGTCAGCTATTACCTGGTCTGCAAAGAGGACCGGGCCGAGGATGAGAGTGTCGCGCTGCTGCGCGACTGGATACTGCAGAATTTCGCCGACCCCAGCTGAGTTTTTCTCAACTCAGGGCTGAGTTTTTCCCGTTTGTGGCTTCGCCTTGAAGCCCCCACAATTCATACCGTCGGACGCAAGGAGCGGACCGGCAACGCAATACATCACCATCCTATGGAGAAAGACTATGTTTGAGAAAGCCAAACCAGGACGAGATGCTTTCACGTTTAGCCTGCAAGGGATGACGACGATTGCATCGTTCGCTGCTGCACCAGCTATCGCAGACGACCGACTGAACAAAGTCTGGGACGAGCGCCTGAGCCGGCCGCAGGAAGATGAGCCAAGTACGGCCCGCAAGATCGAGGACTTACTGGCCCGTTATTTCGCGCCGGGATGTTGTCAGGCCGCTTAGGGCCGGGACAGCCAACAAGAACACTGGCGGGACGCGGCCAGCGAGCCGCGTCCCCAATCTAATGAATCCGGGGCGACCCTGATCCTTATGCAAAAACCCACCGTCTTCGATGTAGCCGATCTCGCAGGGGTCTCGATAAAGACCGTATCTCGCGTGATCAACGGCGAGCCGCATGTGCGCTCATCGACAAAGGCACGCGTCGAAAAGGCAATCGCAGAACTCGACTACAGCCCCAGCCAGTCCGCTCGAATTCTGGCGAGCTACCGCTCGCCGTAACGTTCCGGCGCACCAGGCATGCAGGCCTGGACTCTGCAAAATCTCGCCAAATCCCGGTGATTTTTTCTCACGTCTGAACTGATTTTATTTCGTTTGTGGGCCTTGCCCACCCCACCTAATGTGCACCTGTCGGACCTGAGAGGCCGGCGGGCCAAACCAATTATCTACTTCGCTAGGGAGATAAGACCATGACCAACAAAGCCAAACCTGCACGTGATGCTTTCATGTTTAGCCTGGGCGGCATTTCGGCGATGAGCTCTTTCTACATCGCGCCAGCCATAGCTGACGATCTGATCAACAAGGTACGCGATGAGCGGCTGAGCAGATTGCAGGAAGACCAGCCGGATACCGCCCGGGAGCTTGACACCTCCTGGGGGCGCTTCTGGTTACGTCGGCGTCGCCGCCGGGCCGCATAGGGCTACGACGCTTGACATAAATACCACAGAGCCGGGCTTTTGCCCGGCTTTTCTCTTTTTTCCCCGGCGTCGAAGCGATACATTTTGATTCACCGGCTGAGAAATTGACAACGCTGTCATTCTCTGTTAATTCTCCTGTCTGCGATAAGAAAAAGAACCAATTACCGAATTGCGTCAGCGTTCACCGGGGAGCTTGTTCATGAGATTTCGTTCGCGCGTATCACTGCGTTATTTACTGCCGCTGGCGGCAGTATGGCTTGTTTCTGCATGTTCCAATGACCGAGCGGTGCCATTGTCACGGGTCGAACCCATCGATATTCCGCCGGCCGACGTTGGCAATCAGCAAAACACCAACATCAACAACCCGACGCTGGAGCTACCGGTCACTTACCCGGTAGCGGATGGCGATGTGTTGGGTGACCCGGTCTGGAGCGAGGAGTTCGACGGTCCGGCTATCGACCCCGAGGTCTGGTTTTTTGCAACCGGTGACGGTACAGAGAAAGGACTTCCCGGAGGCTGGGGCAATAACGAGCTGCAGTACTACCTGCCCGACAACGCGATGATCGTCAACGGCGTATTGGAGATCACAGCGCGCCGCGAGACCGTCGACGGTCTCGGTTTCACGTCGGCGAGAATCAACACCGAGGATCGCTTCGCATTCCAGTACGGTCGCATAGAAGCCAGCATCAAGATGCCTTCCGGGCAGGGCCTCTGGCCGGCATTCTGGATGCTGTCCCAGGACAGCGATTACCTGTGTGATGGAGAGCCGTGCGTCTGGGCGGCCATCGGCGAAATCGACATCGTGGAAGCCGTCAATCTCGATGGCACGGGCGGCAATGAGATATTCGGCACGATCCACTACGGCAATGAATTCCCGGGGAATGTGCGATCAGAGACGCGCTACACGCCATCGGTTGACATTACCGACGGTTTCCACACCTATGCCCTGGAGTGGGATGAAAATGAAATCCGCTGGTACTTCGACGGCATTCTGTATGCGGTGCAGAACTCCTGGTTCTCGCTGGCTGACGACCAGATGGGCACCCAGGCACCCTTCAACCAGCCGTTCCATATTCTCCTGAACCTGGCTGTCGGCGGTAACTTCCCGGGGTCGCCGGACGGCACCACGCAATTCCCCGCGACGATGGAAGTCGACTGGGTTCGGGTCTACTCGGGTGAAGCGCCTGAAGCGCCGCCACCGCCACCGCCACCGCCTCCCTTTGACAGTGGTCTGCTAACCAACGGCGATTTCGAAGCGGGTACGAGTCCCTGGCTGGCGGGTGTCACCGATCCGATTGCTGCGGAAAATGTGATCGATGATGGCGG
>CAMYMP010000656.1 GCA_947259435.1 uncultured Woeseiaceae bacterium | reverse complement strand
GAAGCGTTTGCCACGCAGGCGGTCGAGCGAGAACTCGCGCAATATGTGCAAAAAAACCACGATGACGAGCGCGTCCGACGCATAGCGGTGGAGGCTGCGCATGACTCCTGCCGCGTACCACTGATCGTTTGTGATGTACTCGACGGATGCATATGCGTCGGTTATCCCGGTGTCGAAGAACAGGTAAAGATAGATGCCGCTTGCCGCAACAATCCAGAAAAAGAACCAGCCGAGTGAGCCCAGATTGGAGAGAGGGTTACTGCGCTGACCGAAAATCCAGTCAAAGACTGCTTCGGCCCGCGCAAACAGAATTCGGAGAGTACGCTTCAGAAGCGCCATGAAAATATGGTCATTTTGCGTGCCGCCACTCGTACACGATGAACGCCAGTATAGCGCCGAGGCAAAGCACGCCGACCAATATGGTCATGAATATCGAGTAATCGAACTGGTAGCGGCCCGTATTCGGATCATAGACCGTGCAAAACAGTTTGAATGTGTCCAGCCAGTGATCGACGATTCCGGCTTCGCGTGGCGTATCGTATACAAGCTCCTTGAGGGGCTCGACGAATGCCTGCGCGTCGAAATCCTGGCCGTAGATTTGTCGATACACCTTGCCGTCGGCATCGATGACCGTAGTCTGCGACAAATGGTCGAAACCCTTGGCGGTCGGGAAATACTGAAACCCGACGTCCTCGCTGATAGCGGCTACGGACGCTTCGTCGCCGCTCAGAAAGTGCCAGCCAGGCGTGTCTATGCCCTTGGCAGCGGCATACATGCGCATTCGATCCGGCGTGTCCACCTGCCAGTCAAAACCGATTGAAACGACCGAAAACGCGTCTGCGCCAAGCGCCTCTTGGGCGATGTCGACGTTTCTCTCGATGTTAGCCGTAATTAGCGGACATACGTGGTGACAAATCGTGTAGATCAGGCTGACAACCAGCGGCTTGCCGCGGAGCGCCCGGAGAGAAAATGACTGGCCGTCGATGTCGCGAAACGTGTGGTCGCGGATCGTCCGATCGATCGCGCCCTGGCTGATCGCCAGGGCGGCGTCCCGGTCGTAGTCCTGCTGCACCGCTGCCGTCGCGGCCATCCCGACAAGTATGAGAACGCCGCAAACGGCTGTGGCACGCATTGTTGTCCGCTGTCCCGCTAGCTTAATGGCCAGATCTCGGACAGGTACTTCCAGTTCACGAAGTAGTAGAGCACAAACGCAGTGAAGAAAATTCCGACCAGGAATGCGGTTCCGGGAATTTTCAGAGTTTCGGCACTGCCGTAGTGACTGACCGTAGCTGAGGCCGGCGGAACCTCTGGATAAGACGGCTTCTCCTCGTCCGCGAGCTTCTTGCCGAAGAACACGGATCCGACAACGATTACGACGTACATCAGGCCACCGAGCGCCGCCATTACGGCGAAAATTCCGTTGAGTCCCATCATCAGGTAGGCGGCGGCCGGATAATCGAACGGCAATATCGCATCCGCAAACGTCATGTCCCAGTGCCGCCGCGACACACCCAGCGTACCGGCGCCCATCATGAATACCGAAATGCCAGCAACGCCGATGCCGAATACATACGGCTGCCACGTTGCGAGTTTTCTCAATACGAGTTCGCGGCGGAAGATTAGCGGCACGAGAATGTAGGTGATCGCCATGAATGCAAGCGTCGTTCCCGCCACGACCGTGCCGTGGAAGTGGCCTGGCACGTAGAGCGTGTTGTGCATTATCAGGTTGATCTGCTCAGTGCCCATGACAACCCCGGAAATGCCGCCGATGAAGCCGAAAAACACGAGTGACATGAACATGCCGGAGAAAGCCGGATTGCCCCACGGAGCTTTGCGCAGCCACTCGAACATGCCTTTAGTCAGTCCACGCGCGCGCTGCGCTGCTTCGATCGAACCGGGTACGGTCATGCCGTGAATCATGCTGCCCAGTACGGCCAGATACATCGCATAACTCGTGTTGAAGATCTTCCACTCGGAACTGAATCCGGGTTCGACCAGCATGTGGTGCGCGCTCGCAAGCTGCAGAAACAGGATGTACATCAGGAACGCTGTGCGACTGACTTTCTCAGATAAGGGCTTGGCGCCGAACACCATCGCGGCGATCGCGTACCAGACAGCGACGTGCGCCGAGACGTTGATTTGTTGTGAGGAGTGCCCCATCGCCCACCAGATGGTCTTGTAGATCAGAGGATCTATATGACTGACGAGCCCCACTGACCAAAGCAGGGTGGGCACCAGAATGATCGCGCCGGACGCGATCGTGAACACGGCGATGATCGCCGCCGTCAGTGCACCGAAGGTCACGAGAGGAATTGACCCCTCGTAGGTCTTGTCCCGTTTGGCAATGACCAGCGTACCGAAGAAAACACCGCAACCTAGCAGCGCCCCCACGGCGAACAAAACCAGGCCCAGATAGAACGGGGGTTCGGCCATCATTGGCACATACGACGTGAACATGACGCTGGACTGGCCACGCAGCACCGCGACATTCGTGATCAACGCGCCTGCCAACATCAGTCCGAATCCGGTCCAGGCGACTTTTGGCGCCGCCAGCCTGGAATTCAGAAGGATCGCGGAGGCGAAATACAGCACGGCCATCTCGAAGAAGATGATCCATACGAGGAGCACATCCAGACCATGGGCGGTCAGCGCCAGGTAGAACAAGTCGGCTGGAAGGAAATGCACAGCCGGCCAGCGGGTGAGCGCAACCAGCAAGCCGAACAAGCCGCCAATCGCGAGGAATACGACGGCGGCAACGGCGTTTGCTTTGATAAGTCTTTCTGCCGATCGATCGACTCTGAGGCCGGTCGTCGGGCAGGTTCGGTAATCTACTAAACTGGACATCGTGGCGTCCCCCCTACTCGACGACGTAGATCTTGCCAACCATCATGTGGTGGCCGATCCCGCAGAATTCGTTACACACCACCCCGTACTCGCCAGCCCGGTCGGGTTTGATTGTCACGACCATCTCGTAACCGGGATGCACCTGCACGTTGATGTTGACGGGCTGTAATGAGAAACCGTGTTGCCAGTCCATCGAGGACAAATGCAGCCGGTAGCTCTGGTCCTTCTCGAGTTCCAGTATCGGCCACCACTGCCACAGCCGGGCAATCAGATAGATGTCACTGCCGGCGGGAGGATGAACGACAGGGAAACCACTTTCGTCCCGAACCTGATACGCATCGATCATGTCCTGAGCATGCTGGGCGAAGACTTGCGGCTTGATCTGGTAGGCCTCGCTGGAGAGATTCTGCTCTCCGGCGCCATGCCAGTAGATCATCATGAAGAACATGATCAGACCCCAGGTAAAGGCAACGATAATCCAGACCAATTCGATTTTGGCAATAGGTTGCCGCCACCAAATCCGTTCACTCGGAGGTGTGATTGCCATGGTTGCGTCTCCCTTAATCCGCAATCGGGATCTGGGTTATCTCGATGATTCCCCAGATGATGTAGAACACCGCGGGAACAGCGATGCCGAGAACCAGGAGCAGAAACGGGTTATCGAGGACCCGTTGCATCAATGGTATTTGTTCCTGGTCAGACGAGTTCGACGACATTGCGCCGTCGGGCTTATTGTTCTCGGTCATTTTTCGCCCCCAGTTGGACGTACAGACTACAACATCATAACCAAGACCAAAACGTTGGTAAATCAGTGATTTCCCGTATAGGTGCGAATCAGGCCGAAGCTGATCAGCGCGAGGGTTAGCAGGATGCCGAAAAACAGCAGGGAGCGATTTTGGAAACGCTTGCCCGCGGCGATTTCAATTCGCTCCAAAATCCAGTTCGAGGCCAGATACAAGAGGGCGGCGACGAGCGTGAAGTAGAGGATCTGCAACTGACGTTCCGAGTGCGGTGGTCAGGCTCGCAACTCCCTGACACCCGAGTCATCGGCAATCAGCAGGATATCTGCCGGTCTCTGAGCAAATATTCCTACGGTCAGAATGCCCGGAATCTGATTGAGGCGAGCCTCCATTTCGAGCGGGTTGCTGATGTTCAGGTCGTGGACATCGAGAATATGATTGCCGTTGTCGGTGACGAATCCTTCCCGCCAGATCGGCTGCGCTCGTAACTTGATGAGTTTTCGCGACACGAATGCCTGTGCCATCGGCAGAACTTCTATCGGCAGCGGGAACGACCCCAGAATGCCGACGAACTTGCTCTCATCCACAATGCAGATAAAACGTCTTGCGGCACCGGCCAGGACTTTTTCTCGTGTCAGCGCGCCGCCACCGCCCTTGATCAGATGTAGGCGCTTAGTGACCTCATCGGCGCCGTCGATGTAGAGATCGAGGTCGCCGGCCTCGTTGAGCGTGGAAACTTCGAAGCCCTGCTTTTGCAGCAGCTCCGTCGTTGCTTTGGAACTCGAGACGACCTTGTCGATACGCTCGCGCACGTTGGGCAGCATCTCGATCAACGCATTAACCGTAGAGCCGGTGCCAATGCCCAGAACCGTGCCCGGCTCGATAAACCTGAGCGAGGCCTCAGCAACGTTGCGTTTTTTCTCGGAAGAGTCCATGACTGGCGCCAAGAGTATAACGAATTAAGGGCGCAAATGACGATGCAGTCCACACAAAAGTGCCCGCATAAGCGGGCACTTTGTGTTGCATTGGAAGAAAACCAATCTTCCTAGTGGCTAAAAGCCTAGCGTTTTCTCCTGCGGGAAGTCTTTCTCTTCGCTTTCCGCTTCGTAGCTTTGCGCTTCGTCTTACGCTTGGCCTTGCGCTTCGTCTTACGCTTGGCCTTTTTCTTGGCCTTGCGCTTCGTCTTACGCTTGGCCTTTTTCTTGGCTTTGCGCTTCGTCTTACGCTTGGCCTTTTTCTTGGTTTTGCGCTTCGTCTTACGCTTGGCCTTTTTCTTGGCTTTGCGTTTCGTCTTACGCTTGGCTTTCTTCTTGGTCTTACGTTTGGCTACTTTCCGTTTAGCCTTTTTCTTGGTTTTCTTTTTAGTCTTACGCTTAGCGACCTTGCGCTTTGCTTTTTTCTTCGTCTTGCGTTTAGCTGTCCGCCTCTTCGGCGCAGCTCTCTTCCTCGTTACCTTGCGCTTCTTCGCGACCTTACGCTTAGAAGCTTTTTTCCTAGACTTCTTCTTAGTAGCCATACGTTTTCTCCGTGTCGGGTACCCGGCGTTGAGTATATACAACAAATCCAAAAAATCCAGCAAGTTAAGTGACGTGGTTAACGGTTTTCAAAAGGTGATTCGAGGCCGAATTCGTACTCGAAAGTCCTCTGTCACGCCGAAGAATTTCCAGCCATCGGGATCATGTATTTTTCGAGATCGGTCTGCGAAAAAAAAACGGATACGAAGCCGGCGAGATTCTGCGTGCCTGGATAAGACTTTTTGAATTGCTATCGAAGCGCGCGCAACGGCAAACAACTGTCAATTTCGTGGAATTGTCGGAGAACGGCGACAAAAAAAACGCCTAGCGACTTTCGGTAATTACTCGATAAAGCGGTATATCCCAAGGGTTTGGCGCGATTTTCTCGACTTCTTGGCAGTCGAACGCAAGGCCAAGCAGCTTGGGTCGCAGCCATCGCTTCCGGTGTTTCAGGAATTGAAAACAGCGATCGAAATAACCGCTGCCCATTCCGATTCGGTTCCCTGCGTCGTCGAATACGACTACCGGTGTGATAACGAGGTCACACCGGTTTGCAGCGATGACCGTCCCGGCAACCGGTTCCCAGAGCCCGAAGAAATTCCTGGTCAGCACAGTGTCGGGCGCGAGTTGCCGAAAAATCATTTCGGCGCGGGAATTGATTACTGGCGCAAAAACGCGCTTTTTTGCGCGCCATGCGCGCTCGATGATGGCTGTCGGGTCGACTTCGTCAAAGGTCGGCAAATAGCAAACGACGGACTTGCACGACATGAATTCGTTCGAGTGAATGACACGTTCGCAGATTCTCGAGGACGCCTGGTTACGGTAGCCATCGCTTAAGGATTTCCGCGCATAGATTGCCGACTGGCGCAAACCCGATTGAGAATTGCTGGTGTAGGTCAAAAGCGCCTCCCGCCTGTGCCGTTACAGACCGTCGCTCTCGAACCGGAGCAACAGGTGGGGTCAGCCGCAGTAGCAACAGGCTTACCGCATGTACGGCCCTGCTCAAATGCTACCAACAGTGCACGACCCCGAGGTAAAGATTTAGGGTCGAAAGGTTTCCGGGTCGGTATCGAACACTGCAGGAGGCGCCATATCGTTTTACAACCCCGACGCGTCAGAGATCTAGTTGTTGAGATTCGCCCAACACGCTCTCGACGCGTTCGGAAATGATTTTTAGCCGGCTACTCAGGTCACCCTCGAGTAGGCGGTCGCGGGCCTGAGCGTGCAATAAATCGTTTGCCATGTTCAAAGCTGCCATTACCGCAATCCTGTCGAGACCCACGACCCGGCCGCTATCCCGAATCTCCAGCATTTTTGCATTAAGAATTTCTGCTGAATCGAGCAGGTCCGTACGCTCGTCTGCGGGGCACGCGACCTTGTATTCCTTATCGAGTATTCTGACACTTACTTGTGCTTGGGGGGTCGTCATATTCAGGATCCTTGCTCCATCGCTTTGAGCCTGCCAATCATCGCTTCGACGCGGGCTCGCACCTGTTCATTTTTTTGCAGTAGATTGGCGCGTTCCGCGGTCAGCACGTCTTGGCGCTGCTTCAGAGAATTGTTCTCGTCCTGCAACTGATCGCACACTTTGACGAGTGCATCAACGCGCTTTTCGAGTCGTTTTAACTCGTGCTCAAAGGTTGCATTTACGTCGTTTTCCATATGAGCAATATAGACACGCGTTCCGGCAGAATCAATGCATATGCGCGCTGACCCCTTTCAGCATGGCCTGCGCGCGCGTTCCGTGGGATCATTAGACCGGTTTTAATACTCTCAGACTCATACCAAATGGGGCAAACTGTCCACTACGACGAACTTGAAACGGCGCTCAGGCGCTGTGGTGCCAACTGGGATGCGGCGCAAACGCATGGACTGCTGTCGGGCCGTTTGGCGATCGCCGGGACTCAGGGCGGATTTGACTGGCTATCTCAGGTTCTGGAGGGCACGGACGCCAGCGACCCCACGCGCAGTGGGTGCGAAGTGATGCTTAGTGCATTGTTCGAAACGACTTATCGACAGCTGTCAGACAGGCAGTCCGAATTCGAGCCTTTGCTCCCCGACGATGACGACAGCGCCGCGGTTCGAGCTGCGGCGTTAGCCCGCTGGTGCGAGGGTTTTCTGCATGGCCTGGTGTCGAGCGTGCACGGCGATGCGCTCAAAAAACGGCTGTCGGCCGAGCCGCTGGCGGATATTATCAGGGACATGCTGCAAATCACGCGCGCCTTTGTGGAAGACGACGGCGACGATGAAAGCAACGAAGAGGCATACGCCGAACTTGTCGAGTACCTGCGCGTGGCCGCGCAGCTAACCTATGAAGAGCTTGTCGAGTTCAGAGGGAAGCCCGAGGGTGACGGTAGTGCGGATGGCGAACCGGAGGTTCTGCATTGAATAGCAAGGAATTTGCGCGGCGCCGCAAGAATCTGATGCATATGGTCGGATCGGGCGGGATTGCGATCCTTCCGGCCGCTCCGATCAGGACGCGCAGCCGCGACGTCGAATACCGCTTTCGGCAAGATAGTGATTTCTACTACCTTACGGGCTTTGCAGAACCGAATTCTGTCGCGGTGCTGGCACCGGGCAGAGAAAACGGCGAGTACCTGATGTTCTGTCGTGAACGCGATCCGGAACGGGAACGTTGGGACGGCAGACGTATGGGGCCCGATGGCGCAATGGAACACCATGGCGCAGATGACGCATTTCCGATTGACGATATCGATGACATCCTGCCCGGCATCATGGAGTCGTGTGAACGCGTGTATTACACGATGGGACTGTACCCGGATTTCGACGCCGCAGGAGTTTGTCGCGCTGGATCACTTGCTGCACGACATGCGCCTGTATAAGAGTCGCGCGGAGATTTCGACGATGCGAAAGTCGGCCAAGGTCGCGGTCAACGCGCATACCCGCGCAATGCAAATGGTTCGTCCGGGGCTTCTCGAATACCAGGTCGAAGCCGAGTTCATACACGAATTTCGCAAGCACGATGCACGCTATTCCTACAGCCCGATAGTTGCGACCGGCGCCAACGCCTGTACCTTGCATTATGTCGACAATTCGGCGCAGCTCGAGGACGGCGAACTGCTGCTGATCGACGCTGGCTGCGAACTCGATTACTACGCCTCTGACATCACGCGGACGTTTCCGGTTAGCGGTAAATTCAGCGCGGAGCAGCGCGCTGTGTACGAAATCGTGCTTGAAGCGCAGCTTGCCGCGATTGACAAGACCCGCAAAGGCAATCATTGGAACGAGCCGCACGATGCTGCCGTGAAGGTGATCACCAAAGGGCTGCGAAAAATCGGTCTGCTCAAAGGTACGCTGCCGAAACTGATCAAGGACCGGGCGTATCGCGAGTTTTACATGCACCGCACCGGCCATTGGATTGGCATGGATGTGCACGACGTCGGCGACTACAAGGTCGGCGATGAATGGCGCCTGCTGGAATCCGGGATGGTTACGACCGTTGAACCTGGGATCTACATTGCGGCAGGCCGCAAAGTCCCGGCGCGCTGGCGGAACCGGATCAGGTCGAGGCGTTAATGCAACACTGACCGTGAACGCGCAACGCGACAATCATAATGACATCGTCATAGCCGGGGGCGGCATGGTCGGCTCCAGTCTTGCGCTTGCTCTGGCGCCGCTCGGTCTTCGAGCTGCAGTCGTCGAGCCGGTGCCGCGCGCGGCAGTGGCACAGCCGAGTTTCGATGATCGTTCCACGGCGTTGTCGAGGAGCTCGCAGCGCATGTTTCAGGCAATGGACTTGTGGGATGACATCGTTGCGGCTGCGACACCCATATCGAAAATCCATGTATCGGACCAGGGGCGCTTTGGTTTTTCGCATATCGATGCCGACGAACAGGGTGTCGAAGCGCTCGGCTACGTTGTCATCAATCGCGTACTGGGTGGCGTGCTGCAGACAGCTCTCGGTCGGGTCGGGTCGCTTGACATACTGTGTCCGGCGCGAATTGTCGCCACCAAGCTTGCCCCCGGCACAGTAACCGTGACGGTCGAAGAAGGTGGCGAAAGGCCGCGCAAACTGAGTTGTGATTTGCTCGTCGCCGCTGACGGGGCCAACTCTGAGGTGCGCACCATGCTCGGTATATCGGCAACACAGATCGAATACGGTCAGCGCGCAGTAATCGGCAACCTGTTACCCGAAAAATCCCTGCACAACGTCGCCTACGAACGATTCACACCGCAAGGCCCCCTTGCCTTGCTGCCCGTCGCCGACGACCGGGCCGGCTTCGTCTGGACGGTCTCGGAGCAGGATGCCGAGCGCGTTCTGAGGCTCGACGACGCGGCATTCCTGGACGAGATGCAGCATGCCTTCGGCAATCGTCTCGGCGAGTTCTCGAAAGTGGGCAAGCGGGCTGCATACCCGCTCGTGCTCAGCAAAGCCATGTGTCTGACGGCGCAGCGGGCCGTTCTGGTGGGCAATGCCGCCCACGGTCTGCATCCAGTTGCAGCGCAAGGTTTCAATCTGGGATTGCGCGATGTCGCGGCACTGTGTGACTGCATTGCGGATTCCCGGCGTGATGCTGGCGCCAGCGCGGACATCGGTAGCGAACTGGTGCTCGAGCGCTATTCGAAATGGCGCCGTGGAGACCAGAAGAAAATGGTGGGCTTTACGGATGGCCTCGTTCGTCTGTTCGGCGATACGCGTGGGCCCGTACGCGCATTGCGCAATATTGGCATGCTGGGCTTCGATCTGATACCTGGCGTGCGCTCGCTGTTTGCAAAGCACACGATGGGCCTCGCAGGTAGGCTGCCGCGGCTGTCGCGAGGAGTCCCGTTGTCTTGAGCAAACCATTCCGAATAGTGATCGCCGGGGCCGGTGTCACTGGATTGGCCGTCGCCGCGCTGCTGGCTAGAAGCCGCTGCAGCGACAAAATGCAGCTGACGATAGTCGATGCGGCGGCACGACCACGCCACAGCGGCGATGACGATACGGCGTTACGCGTTTCGGCAATCGCGACCGGATCTGCCGAGCTACTGCATTCGATCGGTGCATGGGACCACATCAAAGACACGCGCGCGTGCGCTTACGAGCACATCCGGGTCTGGGATGAAGCCGGTACCGCCGACGGCGCCACGGCCCTGCGTTTCGATGCGGCAGAGTTTGCGGTACCGCAGCTTGGCTTTATCGTAGAGAACGTACTCGTGCAGCACGCAATTCTCGATGTTCTCGATCATGCCGACGTTGAACTCGTTTTCGACGCGCCCGTAGCAGACCTGCATCCGGTTGGACAGCGCTATCGTGTCGAACTGCAAGGCGGTCAGACAAATGATACTGATCTGCTCATTGCGGCTGACGGGGCGCGCTCGTTCGTTCGCGAAAGCGTCGCTATCGCGGCGGCGAAGCATCCCTATGGTCAGACCGCATTCGTGACGCACTTGAGACCGCAGAACCCCCACCGCAATACGGCCTGGCAGCGTTTTCTCAAAGATGGTCCGCTTGGCATGCTGCCGCTCAGTGACGGACGAATCTCGGTTGTCTGGTCCACGCTCGATGCCACTGCCAATGGTGCAATGCGCGCCGGTGATGCAGAACTCGGCGAGATGCTCAGTGCGGCGTCCGACTACGTGCTGGGCGATCTGGAGGTCGCAGGCCCGCGCGGCATTTTCGCGCTGTGCGCGCTGCACGCAGACCACTATGTATTGCCAGGCGTGGCGTTAATCGGCGACGCCGCCCACGCCGTGCATCCGTTGGCGGGACAGGGTGCCAATCTCGGCCTGCAGGACGCGGCGGTGCTCGCCGACGTTATCGCTGATGCGATCAGCAACGGGGAAAACCCGGGCGACAGGCCCGTGTTGCGGCGCTACGAGCGCGCCCGCAGGGGCGAAAACGCAGCGATGCTGCATTTTATGACTGGCCTCAACCGCCTGTTTGCGACAGACTCGGCGCTGGTCCGCGAATTGCGCGCAACCGGCATGCGCCTTTTTAACGTCAGTGGGCCGATACGAGACCACGCAGTTAAGGTGGCATTGGGGGGCTCATTAAGCCGAAATTGACAGGTCCAGCATTGAGCCACGACGGATAGGCCGATGAAGCAGCAATATGTTTTCGGGCTGGCTGCATTTCTGGCGATCGTCGGCTTGTCCGTGTTCGGTTATAAATGGCAGACGCTGGGTTTTCCACTCAGTAAGAATCAGCAAACGCCAGTCTGGACAATCGAAGCGGCGGTACGCTTCGATAGCGGACCCGGCTCGATCAAGGTCAATCTGCTGATTCCGACGCTGACGCCGGGCTTTCGTATGCTCAATGAGAATTCGGTCTCGCGCGGATACGGCTTCAGCGTTAACTACGGCAGCGGCGGTCGCGAGGCGCAATGGGCCATTCGACGCGCCGACGGCCCGCAGACGATTTACTATCGCATTTCCGTTTACGAGGACGCCGGCGCCGATCAATTGGATACGACGCCACCGTTTCCGCCGTCACCCGTGATCAATGAACCTTTCAAGACGGCAGTCGATGTCATTGTTGCCGACGTGAAAGAGCATTCAGCCGATCCGGCATCGTTCACTTCCGAATTGCTGCGCCGCATGAACGACCCATCGCCAGGCACGAATGTCGAACTGCTGCTATCAGACGCCGACACGCGCGCAGAGTTTGTCCAAAGCATTACGACAATTCTCGCGTCTGCACGAATTCCGGCACGCATGGTACATGGCCTGCAACTGCAGGGGCGGCAGAGAAACGCCGAGCCGCTCGCGTGGCTCGAGGTTCACGATGGCGACCGCTGGCGCTACTTCAATCCGATGACGGGCGAAGAAGACCTGCCCGAACGATTCCTGATTTGGTGGCGTGGCAACGAGCCGCTGATCAGCGTCGAGGGGGGGAGTAATGTCCAGGTGAGCTTTGCCGCGCAGGAAAACCACCTCGATGCGGTAACGATTGCCGAGACGCAGGCCGCTCAAAAGGGTACCCGGGCCATCGACTTTTCGCTTTACAGCCTGCCCATTCAGACACAGGCCGTGTACAGCGTGCTGTTGATGATCCCGATCGGCGCTTTGATCATGGTCGTGTGGCGCAACATCGTTGGCATCGACGCTTTTGGCACGTTCATGCCCGTGCTGATCGCACTTGCGTTCCGCGAGACAAAGCTGCTCTGGGGAATCGTTCTGTTTACGATGCTGGTCGCGCTTGGTCTGAGTATTCGCTTTCTGCTCGAACGATTCCGGCTCTTGCTCGTGCCGCGGCTTACCGCCGTGCTGATCGTCGTCGTTATCCTGATGCTCATGATCAGCCTGATGTCACACCAACTGGGGATGGAGACCGGACTCTCGGTCGCGCTTTTTCCGATGGTCATCATCGCAATGACGATTGAACGCATGTCGGTTGTCTGGGAAGAGCGTGGTGCCTCGGACGCGATGCGTGCCGGTCTGGGCAGCCTGGTCGTTGCCATTACGGCCTATGTGTTCATGGGCCTGCAATGGCTGGAGCATTTGATCTTCACATTTCCGGAGCTGCTGCTGGTCGTGCTGGCGCTCGTGCTTCTCGCCGGACGTTATACGGGATACCGGCTGCTCGAACTCCGTCGCTTCAAGGCGCTGGCCAGCCGCTAATGTTTGCAACGGCACAAAAGCTACGCAAGGCGGGCGTGCTTGGACTCAATGAGCGCAATTGCGAGTTCATCATGCGGCTCAATCCGCGGCGCTTGTATCCGCGGGTTGACGACAAAGTGATGACCAAGGAGCTGGCGCTGAAAGCAGGGATGGCCGTGCCGGAGTTATACGGCATCATCAGGAATCAGGGTGAGGCCAGGGAGTTTGCGGCGATCGTTGCCGAACGCAACAGTTTCGTTATCAAACCTGCGCACGGCAGCGGTGGCGTCGGCATTCTTGTCGTAACGGGCCGCAGTCACCGCAAGCGAAACATGTTTCGTCTCGCGAGTGGCGTTCTGGTGTCGGAAAACGAGATCAAACACTATATCTCCAACATCGTCGGTGGCCAGTACAGCCTTGGTGGAAATCCGGACAAAGCACTGATCGAATACTGCGTGAATTTCGATCCGATTTTCTCCGAGGTCAGTTATCAGGGTGTACCGGACGTTCGCATCATCGTCTATCGCGGTTACCCGGCGATGGCCATGCTGCGCTTGCCGACACGCGCATCGGACGGTAAGGCGAATCTGCACCAGGGTGCCGTCGGCGCCGGTGTCGACATGGATCTTGGAGAAACGCTGACAGGCGTGCTCGGCAACGACATCGTCGACGAACATCCCGATACCGGGGCGCTTATTGCGGGACTGAGAATTCCGCAGTGGGATTTCATCCTGCAGTCGGCCGCGCGGGGCTACGAAGTGACAGGGCTTGGTTATCTTGGTGTGGATATGGTGATCGATCGCGATCTGGGGCCTCTGATACTGGAAATGAACGCACGTCCCGGGCTTAGCATTCAGATTGCCAACTGTACCGGTCTTGCGAATCGCATCGCGCGCATTGACGAGTCATTTAATCCGGACGCAAAG
Source organism: uncultured Woeseiaceae bacterium (assembly GCA_947259435.1). Next base: position 4,000 of record CAMYMP010000656.1, on the reverse strand, counting down.
CCCGTCGAACGAGCGCGCGCCGCACGCCGCGAATTTGCGGCCGAGCGGCAGACATCGATGCCGTTTGACAACTAGTCGGCGGTTGGTGCAACCGAGATGATAAAGGCTCGGATATCGGCTAGCGCATCCGCGCGGAAAATGTTGTTACCCTGATTCACCGGATCTTCAAGCGGATGTCCGGAACCAGCATAAACCTGAGTCTTGATCCGCGGGTTGTCCAGCGCCTTTAATCGCGCCACACTTTCTTCTGACGGGACGTTGGTATCGTCGCTGCCGAACAAGGCGAACGCATCGACGGAAATCTCTTGCCAATAAGGCAGCGGATCGTAGTCGGCGACGCCGTCCCAGAAATCCTTTTGGCCAATTTTTTTGATGTAGGCTGTCGACATCACGGCGACAACGTTCGAGAAACCAGGAAGAAAGCCTGCCTGCCTGAGGTTATGGTTCTCCTCGTAACGAAGTTGCTCGGATGGCGTGACCGCAGCCCCGACTACGGAAACGACAAAATCCAGATCATCCGATTGGCTCGCCACGAGCGGCGCGATCCATCCTCCCTGGCTCATACCGATAGCACCAATCCTCGAAACAGCTACGTGCTGCTGGTTCTTCAGATATTCGATGGCAGCCAGAGTATCGGTAGCCAGATCGTGGAAGTCGGACGTTCGCCAATTGCCCTCAGACTTTTCCGAGCCGCGTTTGTCGGGAAGCAGAACAGCAACGCCGTTTTCCTGCAGATTCTGCGTTAGCGTCAGATACCAGCGGTTGTCCCTGGTGCTGGTGCCGGAGCCGTGGATGACAACGACGGCCGGAAACGGGCCGTCACCGATCGGGGCGAATAACAAGCCGCCCAAGGTCAGTTGTTGCGTGGAATTGCGGAAGCTGATCTCGACATGCTGCGTCTCATCGAGAGATACGCCGTCAAAATGTCTGCCTTGCGCCGGCATCAGTTGCCTGATCAAGACAGGCGCAAGAAGCAACAGCAGCAATACGAGTATCGAGACATGAATAACACGATTGCTCTTCATTGACAGGCGCTTGCGGGAGGTCACGGATTGAGCTGTGTTTCGAGCCAGGCGTCCATGCGTTGTTCGAGGATGTCGAGCGGCAGTGCGCCGCCACCGAGCAGCTCGTCATGAAACGCGCGGACGTCGAAATCGTCGCCCAGTGCGAGTTCGGCACTCGTCCGGATTGCTTTCATCTTTAACTGACCGATCTTGTAAGCGAGAGCCTGTCCTGGCATGCCAATGTAGCGGTCGATCTCGTTAATGATATCGAGCTCGGTCTTGGCGGCATTGTCTTTGAAAAAATCGATCGCCTGCTGCCGCGTCCAGCCTTTGTAATGAATACCGGTCTCCACAACGAGCCGTACAGCTCGCCACATCTCATAAGTTAATGCACCGAACTGCGAATAAGGGTCTTTGTAGAGACCAAGATCGTGACCGAGGCTTTCGCTGTACAGGCCCCAGCCCTCGACAAATGCCGTGAATCCCGTGAAGCGCCGAAAGTTCGGCATGTCGGGCAGTTCCTGTTGCAACGCGATCTGCAAATGATGTCCCGGCATCGCCTCATGCACGGACAGCACTTCGATCTCGTATTTTGGCCGTACTTCGGGTTTGTAAAGATTGACCCAATAGGTGCCGGCGCGGCTGCCGTCTGCAGCAGGGCGTGAGTAATACGCGGTGGTCGTGTCGGGCGCGATCGAGTCGGGAATCGGCTTTACGCCGTACGGCATGCGCGGCAGCTTGCCGAACAGCTTCACAAGTTCCGGATCGATGCGTTTGCTCGTTGCAAGATACGCCTCGTACAGGTCGTCCGGATTATCAAAATAAAACTGCGGATCCGTTCGCAGGTACACGAGGAAGTCCTGAAAGCTGCCGCTGAAGTCGAGTCCGTCGATGATCACCTGCATCTCATCACGAATGCGGCGCACTTCATCAAGACCGAGGCGATGAATCTCATCGGGCGACATCTGCGTCGTCGTGAACTGGCGTGCCAGGTATTCATACCACACGCCGCCGTTGGGCAATTCGGACAGGCCGATACTCTCGCGGCTGGCCGGCAGGTACGTGCCCGAGAAATACCTGTCCAGTTTGCGGTAAGCCGGTAACACGGTCTTCGAGATCGTGCCACGCGCAAGCGCCCTGAGTCGCTTCCGATCGTCATCCGATATGGAGTCCGGCATTTCGGTGAAGACTTTATAAAAAGGACTCGCTTCGGGGGCCTCGACGAGCTGGACCGCAATCTGGTCAGGAATACGCTGCATGAGAATCTGCGGCGACATCATGCCGGATTTGCGGCCTTTCTCGGCACGGTCAATCGCCTGCTCAATGACGACGTCGATTTTGCCCATGCGCGCGAGCCAGTCTTCATAGTCTTTGACCGTCGCAAAGCTCAGGCTGTTTGTGCTGTTGTCGAGATTCTGCACGCCGCCGCGTTGATTGAACGGCAGCAGATGATCGTTGAAGGCGAACGAATCGACGGAGTCTTGCAGTGAACGGCGGAACAGCTCGTAGTTGAGCTGGTCTTCGTCCTCCAGCGCGGAGCGGTCTATCGCGTAGACGCGTTGCAAAAACTCGCGCGTTTGCTGCTGCCGGCGCGCAATGGCTTCGAGACTCTGGTCACTCCAGCGATCGTTGTAGCGGTGGTCGCCGAGCTGCGAGGCAAACATAGGGAATTCGGCGAGCCGCCACTCCCAGACCTCATCCAGAAGACCATTGAAGTCATCTGCGGGCGCTGCAACTGAAAATTGCGCAAGGCTAATCAAAGCAATGCACAGAATCGACTGGGCTTTCGGCACGCGATTCTCCGGACGTCGAAAGATGCGCATTGTCACTTCCCGCCGTGCCGCTGGCAACCGGCACCGGCATTGGCTATGATTGCGCGCACCAAACTATAGCGTGCACAGAAGAGACCCCGACAATCGTACGGGGCGCCGAAGGCGCAACTCGCCCGGAAACGCTCAGGCAGAAGGACTGTGACCGCTGATTGGCTCTGGAGAGCGGCCCGATCAGCGGCCCACCGAAGGGGTAAGTGGCGGAAGCTATTGATCTCTCAGGTTTTTAAGGACAGAGGGGCGGCAGATCTGGCGATCTGTCGCCCCTTTTGTTTATGGCTCGAAGGAAGTGATATGGGATCGAAAACGCCTTTGTACGGCAAGCATGTCGAGGCCGGCGCGCGGATCGTCGATTTCGGTGGCTGGGATATGCCACTGCACTACGGCTCACAAAAGGAAGAACACCACGCGGTCCGGACCAACGCGGGGCTCTTTGATGTGTCACATATGACGATCGTGGACCTCAAAGGCGGGCGGGTGCGCGACTTTCTGCGCCATCTTCTGGCAAACGACGTCGCCAAGCTCAAGGATTCGGGCAAAGCGCTTTACACCTGCATGTTGAACGAGGACGGCGGTGTCATCGATGACCTGATCGTCTACTTCATGCATGAGCGCTGGTTTCGCATGGTGGTTAACGCGGCGACGCGCGACAAGGATCTCGCGTGGATTCGCCAGCACGCCGAAAGTTACGATGTGGACGTCAATGAGCGCGCAGAACTCGCGATGGTTGCCGTGCAAGGGCCGAAGGCGCGCGAACTTGCGGCGCCATGTGTCGATGCCGAATGGCGCGAGCAGGCGCTCGATCTCAAGTTGTTCACAGGTATGGAGGCGGGCGAACTATTCGTTGCGCGCACAGGATATACGGGCGAAGATGGCTGGGAAATTCTGCTGCCGGCAGCCGAGGCCCCGGCGATCTGGGATCGCTTGCTCGCGGCAGGCGTTGCCCCTTGCGGCCTCGGCGCCCGGGACACGCTGCGTCTGGAAGCCGCGATGAACCTCTACGGTTCCGATATGGACGAGACCATCTCGCCGCTCGAAGCAGGGCTTGGCTGGACTGTCGCCTGGGACCCGGAGGATCGCGACTTCATTGGTCGCGGCCCGCTCGAAAGGCTGCGGGCGGACGCAGCGCGGCGGCGTTTCGTCGGCTTGCTCCTGGAAGATAAAGGC
>CAMYMP010000655.1 GCA_947259435.1 uncultured Woeseiaceae bacterium | reverse complement strand
TACGATGCCGATTTGATCGGTGAGTTCACGTTTCCCGAAAACGGCGGCATCAGCGTGCTCGATTTCCCCGGTCAGGGAGCCATGTCGAAAGTTTTCGGCAGGGAAGGAGGATCGTATTCCGAGCTACAGGATTATCTGCACCTTGAAAGCGAGGCCTACTCCAATGCTTACGACCTCATGACGTTTTACGACAATCACGACATGAAGAGGATCGACGCCGACGAAGCCGGTTTCATCGATGCCAACAACTGGTTGTTCACGAGTCGCGGCATACCCGTCGTCTATTACGGGTCAGAGTCGGGTTTTCGCGCTGGCACCGACCAGCACAGCGGCAATCGCGATTACTTCGGCCAGGAGAACATCGAGCTGGCAAAATCGCATCCGATTCGCGCGGTGCTGACAACGGTCGCGCGTCTGCGCAAGAATTCCGTCGCTCTGCAACGTGGACTGCAGGCTAACCTTGCGCTGGGCGAGGATACAGCGACGTTCTACCGCGTGTATCAAAAGGACGGTGTCAATCAGACCGCACTGGTAATGCTTAACAAAGGCGACAAAGCGGCCACGCTGCAGGTGTCAAAGTGGTTGAGTCATGGCACCTGGCGCGGCGCCCTCACCGGTGCAAAGTATGAAGTAACGGAGTCATCAGCCCGCCTTGATATCGATGTGAAAGCGCACGGCATACGCGTGCTGTTGTTCGATCGGCCGGTCAACGACGCCGGACTGATTACCGAGCTCGATCGCCTGCAGCGCCGCAAGACTCGCGAACAATGAGTTTCGGCGCCATCTGAATCGAGTCGACGGGCTCACCCTCGATCAGTCCGGCGATAGCTCTGACGAGGCCTTCGCCGGCCTCCCGAATATTTTGCTGGACAGTCGTCAACGCCGGGGTGACAAACGCCGCGCGCGGCAGATCGTCGAAACCGACGACGCTGACGTCTTCGGGAACCCGCTTGCCCGCGTCCATCAGGGCCCGCATGGCGCCGATAGCCAGAACGTCCGTGACTGCGAAAATAGCATCGAATGATTGACCGTTAGCAATCAGTTGCCGCACTGCCTCGTAACTGCGCTGCTCCGTGTTGTCCGCGTAAACCTTGAGTTCCGGGGCCAGGTCGAGCCCTGCCTGCTGCAAAGCTCTGGCGTAGCCAACGTAGCGCGATGCGAATTCCGGGTGGCGCTTGGACGTGTCGCCGAGAATCACGATTCGCTTACGGCCGAGATTTGTCAGGTGCTCGGTCGCTGCAACGCCCCCGGTTTCATTGTCGCAGCCCAGGGAGTGTCCGGGCTGATCGTTGACGATGGGTCCATAGATAATGAATCGCGTGTTCGCGGCAGCCAGTGCGTCGAGTTTCTCGCCGTAGCTGACATAGTCGCCATAGCCGAGCAGGATAAGGCCGTCGGCCCTGTGGCTGGCCTGATACTCTATGTGCCAGTCATCCGTGAGTTGCTGCAGCGAGACGAGTACGTCGTAACCCCTTCTTGAGGCCGCGCGGGTTATGTAGCCGATCATCGTCAGGAAGAACGGGTTGATCTGCGCATCGCCGTCGGTCTCGTCGAAGAGGAGCAGGGCGATCGTGTTGCTTTGGTGAGTGCGCAGGCCGGCCGCGTTGCGGTTGACGAAATAGTTCAGCTCGCGGGCGATTTGCTGAATGCGTTCACGCGGCGATTTGCTGAATGCGTTCACGCGTTTCCTGCCGCACGAGCGGGCTGTTACGCAGCGCGCGCGACACGGTTGCCTGCGAGACGCCCGCAATGTCAGCGATATCGCGGGATGTGGGGTTGCCAACCTTCATAATCCGAGTGTAATGGACAAACAGCTACGAGGCAGACAGTTTTAGCATAAACCGCGCCGAATCGGAGTTACGGTAAGTAACTGGTTGTAACGCTTACAGCGCGATGCGCGCCTTCAGTGCATCTTTGGTGTCGCGCAGTTTTTCGATTACCGGCGCGCCGAGCTCCAGGGTAAGCGCCACCTGAATCGCATCGAGCAGGGCGAGCTGCGCCAATCGGGAGCTCATCGGCGTGTAGACGTTGGTGTCCTCGAGCGCGATATAGGGAAACAGGATTTCCGCCACGCGCCCGAGCGTGCTTCCCGGATCCGTCAATGCGACGACCGTCGCGCCGCTGTTTTGAGCGAGTTCGGCCGCTCGTGCAAGTTCCGGCCAGCGGTCCGTCTGAGAGATGATGATCAGGACGTCGCGGGGACCGGCGATCGCTGCAAACTGCAGGATCGTGGGCGTGTCGGTCAGCGTCGAACACGGAATGGCGAGTCTGAAGAACTTCTGGCTGGCATCACGCGCGACGCAGCCTGAACCACCCAGACCTGCAAATGCGAGCTGCCGGGCGGCCGCCATGCTCTTTACTGCCGAGGCGATCGGCATCGAGGAAAGCTGCGAGCGGAGATCGATCAGGGACTGGATCGACGCCTCGACGACCTTGGCGGCAGCGTCGGGAATCGTGTCGTCCGGGCTGACGTCGCGGTGCACATAACTCGTCGGCCGGCTCATCGCCTCGGTCAGGCGGATCGGCAGCTCGCGAAATCCGCCAAGGCCCACGTGGCGGCAGAACCGAATGACCGTCGGCTCGCTGGTCCCGCATTCGCGGGCGACGGCGGCAAGCGTCGAGTTGGCAGCCTGTCTGGGGTGCCTGAGCACCCAACGCGCGACCCGCTGCTCGGCGCGGCTCAGATCGTTCAGGCGTTTTTCGATCAGGTCCAGCATGTAGTGAAATTACAGAAAAAACCGGAGTAATGCTACAGAAAATTGCACATTTGCGATGAAATAGTAGTAAAATTTCAGAAATTTCAGGAAGCAATTCATGGCCAAGCTGCTCCCGGTCGATGGTTTCGATCTCATTATTTTTGGCGGTACCGGCGATCTCGCCATGCGCAAGCTGTTGCCGGCGCTGTACCATCGCGACCGCGACGCTCAGTTCACCCCCGACAGCCGCATCGTAGCGGTCGGTCGCGGCGCGCTCAGCCGCAAAGCCTATCTCAAGAAGGTCGAGCAGGCTTTGCACGACAATCTTGCGAGTGACGAGTTCGATGCCGATTGCTGGCGCACGTTCAGCGAGCGCATCGGGTACGTCAAGGCCGATGCGATGAGCCACGACGAGTGGGGGCCTTTGAGCAAGACTCTCGGCGGCAAAGAGGAACGGATCCGCGTGATCTATCTCGCGACCGCGCCGAGCCTGTTTGGCCCGATCGCAAAAGGGTTCAAAACGAACGGGCTGATCACGGCGAATAGCCGAATCGTTCTCGAGAAACCGCTCGGCCGCGATCTCGAGTCGGCGTCGGATATCAATAATAAGGTCGGTGAGTGCTTTGGCGAGAATCAGATTTATCGTATCGACCACTACCTGGGCAAAGAGACCGTGCAGAACCTGCTCGCGCTGCGCTTTGCGAATTCGCTGTTCGAACCGCTGTGGCGCCGTGGCGCTGTTGATCACGTACAGATAACGGTCGCCGAAGAACTCGGCGTTGGCGGTCGCATCGAGTTTTACGATCGCGTTGGCGCGCTGCGCGACATGGTACAGAATCATTTGCTACAGCTGGTCTGTCTGACCGCGATGGAGGCGCCGTCGAGCCTGCACCACGAAGCGGTTCG
>CAMYMP010000654.1 GCA_947259435.1 uncultured Woeseiaceae bacterium | reverse complement strand
CTTATCGAAATGCAGCGGTCAGTATTCGCAACGCAACGATCCGTTCACGGTCCCACCTTACAAAGGGCCAGGGCGTAACAATGAGTGACGACGCGATTCCGCTGAGCAGCGACATAGCGAGCACAGCTACGCTCAAGCTGGCATCGCTGCACTCACTCGACCCTTTCTACACGCCGCTCGAGGAGCGCTTCGAACGCATCACTCGCCTTGCGCGCCGCGCTCTCAATGTGCCTGTAGCTGCGATTACGATCGTCAAGGACGGGCGCCAGTGGTTCAAGTCGGTCCGGGGCTGGCAGGTCACCGAGCTCGACCTGTCCAAGAGCCTTTGCAGCGAGGTCGTCAAGAAGGGCGAGCAGATCATCGTTAACGACACGTTGGATGACCTCTACCTGATGAGCAATTCGTTCGTATGTAGCGGCCCGAAGTTTCGGTTTTACGCCGGGTATGCGATCAAGGACTCGGGCGGAGACACGATCGGTACCTTCTGTGTCATGGACGTCAAGCCGCGAGATACGGATGCACAGTTCAGCACCGCCCTCGCAGATCTCGGCCACATGGCGCAAAGCGAGCTTTTCGCGTCGGAACTGAATAATGCACAGTCGGCGCTCATTACAAAGCTCGGCGAATCCCGCCGGCAGGCCATGTTCGATTCCCTGACGCGTCTGTGGAACCGGCGCGGTGGCATGGACCTTCTCAAAGCGGCCATGCAGGAATCTGCCAAATTCGACCACACACTGGGCCTGTGTCTTGCCGACATCGATTATTTCAAGAAGGTCAATGACCAGTTCGGCCACTCGGTCGGCGATCAGGTCTTGAGTAAAGTGGCGAGCGCCATGGTTGCCACGGTCCGGCCGCAAGACGTTGTCTGCCGCTATGGTGGTGAGGAGTTTATGATCATCATTCGCGACGTGGATGCGCGGGCATGTTTCGCGATCGCCAATCGTATCTGCGCGAATATTCGTGAAATGCCGATCCGGACCAGGCAGCAGGATGTGCCGGCGACGATAAGTATCGGCATTGCGATGCGCGACAAGGGTGATGACGTTTCCACGGAACAGCTGATTGAAAGGGCGGATAAAGCGCTCTATACCAGCAAGGAAAACGGACGGGACCGCGTCTCGTTCGCAAAGGACTAGGCGCCGACACCGAGCCTGTCTGCCGGTCCTTTAAATCGGAAACGAACCGTGTAACCTTGGCACGGTGACAGATCTCTCCGAATTCTTTGGCGCCAACAGCCCGCTGAAAAATTTCCTCCCCGGATTCCAGCCCCGGGCCGGTCAGGCATGGATGGCCGAGGCCGTTGCCGAGACCATTGCCGAGCTCGACAAGCTCGTCGTTGAAGCAGGAACCGGAACCGGAAAGACCTTCGCGTATTTGTTGCCGGCCATGCTGAGCGGGCGCAAGACGATCATTTCGACCGGCACCAAGGCGCTGCAGGACCAGCTGTATCATCGCGACCTGCCGCTGATTGGCAAAGCCGTCGGCCGTCCGGTTACGACGGCGCTTCTGAAAGGCCGCGCCAACTACCTTTGCCTCGAGCGGCTCGACCACGCAGAAGCCACCGAGTCCGTCATCGATGATCTGATCGCGGTGCGCGAATGGCGGCATCGAACCGAAAGCGGCGACCGCGCCGAGCTCACCGTGGTCAGCGAAGACTCGAAGGTCTGGCCGCTCGTGACATCGACGGTGGACAACTGCCTTGGACAGAAGTGTCCCGAGTATTCATCGTGTCACGTCGTAAAAGCGCGGCGCGCGGCGCAGGAAGCGGATCTCGTCGTCGTCAATCACCACCTGTTGCTGGCGGACCTTGCGGCGTTGCGCTGGGATCACGGGAACTCGAGCGAATGGTTGACGAGATTCGAGTCGAGACGACGCCATTGCGGCAGCCGGAGTTGCAGCGGCGCATCGATGCGCTGCAGACCGCGATCCGGGTATTGCGTGCCGAGGCGCCGCAGCAGGAGGGCAGGCATCAGCTTGAAGAAGTGATCGCTGACATTCGCGCGCCGCTGGATGGACTTCAGCTTGCGCTTGGAGCGCTGAACACGGCAATCGCGGAAATGGCGGATGCATCGCTTGAACTCGACAAGCTGCACGAACAACTCAGCAGCGCGGCCGAACGTTTATCGCTGCTGGCGAGCGATGACGCCTGGGACGGGCTGCGATGGCTCGAGATCAATCCCCGCAGCCTGCGGATCAATCTGACGCCGCTCGACGTATCGGCAACGCTCAACGGTCTGATCGACAACGGACATCAGGCCTGGATTTTCACGAGCGCAACGCTGGCTGTCGCCGAGGACTTTTCACATTTCGCGTCGAGAATGGGATTAAGAGACGTCAGCGGACTCACGTTTCCCAGCCCCTACGCCGTGGAGCAGAACGGGCTCGTTTATTTGCCGCCGAATTTGCCGCAGCCATCGGATTTCGGGCACACAGATGCAGTGCTCGAAGCCGTCGTGCCACTTCTCGACATGACGTCGGGCGGCATGTTCTGCCTGTTCACTAGCCACCGGGCGCTGAATTCAGCCAAGAAATGGTTTCGCTCGAACAAGAAATTCCTCGCCGGGCGCAAATTGCTCACGCAGGGCAGCGCACCGCGCGATGACTTGTTGCGGCGTTTTCGCGAGGCCCGGAACGCCGTGTTGCTCGGTACCGGCAGTTTCTGGGAGGGCGTCGACGTGCGCGGGCCGGCACTGACTGTCGTTGCGATCGACAAGCTGCCGTTCGCCTCACCGGCCGATCCATTGATGATGGCGCGTCTGGAGTTCATTCGTCGCGAGGGCGGTAACGGCTTCACCCAGCATCAGCTGCCGCAGGCGGTTCTGGCAATGAAGCAGGGCGCCGG
>CAMYMP010000653.1 GCA_947259435.1 uncultured Woeseiaceae bacterium | reverse complement strand
CGAGCAGGAAGTGTATCTCGGCGAAATGCCGCTGATGACGGACCACGGTACGTTCGTGATCAATGGCACCGAGCGTGTCATCGTGTCGCAGCTGCATCGCTCACCGGGCGTATTTTTCGATCACGATAAAGGCAAGACTCACAGCTCGGGCAAGCTGTTGTTCTCGGCCCGCATTATTCCTTACCGCGGTTCCTGGCTCGACTTCGAGTTCGATCCCAAGGACGCGGTATTTGCGCGTATCGACCGCCGCAGAAAACTGCCAGTCACCATCATTCTGCGTGCGCTCGGACTAAATAACGAAGAGATGCTGGATATCTTCTTCGACAAAAATGATTTCTACCTGTCCGCCAAAGAGATACGCATGGGTCTCGTGCCCGAACGCATGCGTGGCGAGACAGCGATCTACGATATAAAGCTCGGTCGCAAGCTGATTGTCGAAGAGGGACGTCGCATCACGGCGAAACACGTTCGCGACATGGAAAAATCGTCGGTCGACAAGCTGATCGTTCCGGTCGAATATCTCGAAGGCAAGATTCTCGCGCACGATATCGTGGACGAGGAAACCGGTGAGCTGCTGGCAGCGGCAAATGCCGAGCTGACAGTGGAACTCATCGAGCTGCTGATCGAAAACGGTATCGCGCACATCCAGTGCCTGTACGTGAATGACCTGGATCGTGGCCCGTACATTTCGAATACACTCAACGTCGATCCTTCAACGACTCGCCTCGAAGTCAGGACCGTTACGACCTTTCAGCAGTCGTACGCATGAAATTCAATCGTCGCGTCGGACGCGAGACCTCCGAGGTTAGCGGCATCCTGGACAACGTCGACATTCTCGACGTTATGAGGACGCTGATCAATATTCGCAACGGCTACGGCACTGTCGATGATATCGATCATCTCGGCAACCGCCGTGTACGCAGCGTTGGCGAGATGGCGGAGAACGCGTTCCGCGTCGGGCTCGTGCGCGTCGAACGAGCCGTCAAGGAACGCCTGACCCAGGCCGAAACCGAAGGCCTGATGCCGCAGGAAATGATCAATGCGAAGCCGGTTGCGGCGGCCGTGAAAGAATTCTTCGGCTCGAGCCAGCTGTCGCAGTTCATGGATCAGAACAACCCGCTGTCTGAAGTTACTCACAAACGCCGCGTGTCGGCGCTGGGTCCGGGTGGCCTGACGCGCGAGCGCGCAGGCTTCGAAGTTCGGGACGTGCATCCGACGCACTACGGTCGCGTCTGTCCGATTGAGACGCCTGAAGGCCCGAACATCGGCCTCATCAACTCGCTCGCAGTCTACGCACGGACCAACGAGTATGGCTTCCTCGAGACGCCATATCGCAAGGTCAATAGAGGCAAGGCAACCGCGGAAATAGAGTACCTCTCGGCTATCGAGGAGAGCCAGTACGTGATCGCGCAGGCGAACTCGGAGCTGGACCGACTGGGTCGTTTCGAAGAAGAGCTGGTTGCAGTTCGGCACAAGAACGAATTCACGCTGGCGGATCCGTCGACGGTCGACTACATGGATGTCAGCCCGAGGCAGATCGTATCTGTGGCGGCGTCACTGATCCCGTTCCTCGAGCACGATGACGCAAACCGCGCGCTCATGGGATCGAATATGCAGCGCCAGGCCGTGCCGACGCTGCGCTCGGAAGCACCGCTTGTAGGCACCGGCATGGAAAGAGCCGTTGCCGTCGACTCCGGTGTAACGGTGGTCGCCAAGCGTGGCGGCAAGGTCGATTCGGTTGACGCATCGCGCATTGTCGTTCGTGTTAATGACGACGAGACGGATGCTTCCGAATCCGGCGTCGACATATACAACCTGACCAAGTACACACGTTCGAATCAGAACACCTGCATAAACCAGCGTCCGCTGGTGACAGCCGGTGACTCGATCGCGAACGGTGACGTGCTGGCCGACGGACCTTCGACCAACATGGGCGAACTGGCGCTGGGCCAGAATCTGCTGGTCGCGTTCATGCCGTGGAATGGCTACAACTTCGAGGACTCGATCCTGATTTCGGAACGCGTCGTCAAGGAAGATCGGTTCACGACAATTCACATCGAAGAGTTGTCGTGTGTGGCCCGTGACACCAAGCTCGGATCCGAAGACATTACCTCGGACATTCCAAATGTCGGTGACTCGGCTCTGGCGAAGCTGGATGAGTCGGGTATTGCTTTCATCGGTGCCGAGGTCAACGCGGGTGACATCCTGGTCGGCAAAGTCACGCCCAAGGGTGAGACACAGCTGACACCGGAGGAAAAACTGCTGCGCGCAATCTTTGGTGAGAAAGCCTCCGACGTAAAAGACACGTCGCTGCGGGTGCCGCCCGGAATGGACGGCACGGTCATCGATGTTCGTGTTTTCACTCGAGACGGCGTTGAGAAAGACGCTCGTGCACTTTCGATCGAGAAATCGGAACTCGAAGCGGTGCGCAAGGACCTCGACGATACGCTCAGGATTCTCGAAGAAGACATCTATGAACGTGTGGAGCGCATGCTGACAGGCAAGATGGCACAGGGTGGCCCGAACAAGCTGAAGTCTGGCAGCAAGATCACCAAGGCGTATCTTGATGAATTGCAGCGCGAACAGTGGTTCGAGATCAGGCTGAAGAATGAAGAGGCGAACACGCAGCTGGAAACGGCTGCCGAGCGCCTCAAATCACAGCGGGCCGAGTTCGACCGCCGCTACGATGAGAAGAAAGAAAA
>CAMYMP010000652.1 GCA_947259435.1 uncultured Woeseiaceae bacterium | reverse complement strand
CGATCTTGGAAAATGCCCAGGGCGTCGGCTCGAACCAATCTCGTTGTTTTACAGCCGGGTCACGGGATTTCTTAACGCTCGCGTAACGCGGGCCTGCATCGGCGGGGTGAGATCGCAGAATTTTCGGCTACAATTCGTCAAGAGATAAAAAGAACACGAAAAATAAAAAATCAAGGACGGAGGAGACCACAAGATGAGAAAAACCCTAATAACAGCATTCTGCACATTGCTGGTCGGCATTCCCCTTCAGGGAGACGCAAGGCACGGCATAGCCCGCCCCGATTTGCGATTGACAATTGCAGCACCGGAATCGCGTTATGTTCGAGTGCAGCGTCGTCATGGAATCAAGACCTTAAAGTACGTCAACCGCTCAGGCATTCTCTCGACGACGCAGTGGCCGCTGGTATTTCGCATCGAAAGCCGAACCGCCGTCGGCCTGGTTGCCAAAAAGGTCATGAACCAGGAACGCGAGGCGCTGATTCTGACCGACCCGGATGAGTGCTTGCATCTGGGTACTTTGCTTGACGACCTGGCCGTGCCGATAGTCTTCGATCCAACGTGCCCTTTCGAAGACGAAACCTACATCGAAATACAGACTGAGAAGTTCGATACGTTCGAAGTATTCGACAACGACACGACGGGCAACGATGTCATTCGGGACAGGCTCGACGACGACGAATTCCTGAGCAACGCGCTGCTCAATACGCCCTATCTGCAGAAGTTCAATGGAAAAATTGACGCGGTCGGGCCGAAGACCGGTGGCCCCCTGCCACCGCCGGATCCTATGAACAAGAAGCCAGATGAGCGGGACGGCTACGGTTATGGTGCCGATGACGATCTGGCCAGTATGGTAATAATGGCGGACGTTGGCGGTGCGCGGGTTTTTGATGAACATTTCGAGCTCCTCGTTCCCAATGTCATTCGAAACATGGCGGGGTTTATCAACACCGTGTCATTGGAGGACCTCGATGGCCGACGGCAGACCGCGATTACGGCATCGATGCACATGCTTGCTGGTGTATTCGAACCGATTGCAATCGTCGATGCGGATACGGCCGATCCGGCCTTCGAGTACGCTATTCGCGTCGACAGCGGCGTGCCTGTCGCCTTCAATCTCATCGAGCCGAAACCACCCGTAATGCCGATGCCCGGTGGGGCTCCACCCGTAATGCCGATGCCCGGTGGGGCTAACGCGTATTTTGATGAGCTTCTATCGCAGTACTACCCGGCCGAGATCAGAATTCGTGCGGTCCTGGTCAACGGTGAGGCACCCGACTTCGTGTATGACATGAACGGCGACCGGCGCTACACGGCGAGGGATGTCGAGCTCGCAGGCCACCAACTGCTGTCAAACGAGGTCGAAATCAACTTGACCGTAGCCCACGAGAACCTGCTGACGGACAGTGCCGATACGAAATGTCCGCCGCGGACGTTTCTGCATGGCGATGTCGATGGCAACGGTAAGAGGGGCGTGTTGCCCGAGTGCTCGGGTACGTCTGGTTCGACTCGCGTACGCAGGCCGCCACGCTAGACGAGGGCAACTAATCCGCCGACAGTAGCTGCCTGGCGCGAAGCAGGTCAGGCGCCTGGTCGCTGGCTGACTGCCAGCGCTCGATGAAGCGTCGTGATTCCTCGCGTGCTTCTGCGACGGATCCCATCCGTGACAGGATTTCCGCGCGCAACAGGGACGCTCTTGCGCGGTCGAGTTCGAGGTCGAGTCTGAGATCACCGGGATCGCGGGTCGTCACGGCTTGTTCGGCCGCGGTTGCAGCGTTCTCGAGGTCGGCGCTTGCCAAATGAAGTTCTGCAAGCCCCAGGACATAGATGGCGTACTCGTAACCGTCTGCGTCGACGGCGGCACGAAGTCGGCTTGCGGCCGTATCGTGATCATCACGCTCGAGCGCCGCGAGTCCCAGCAGGTAATTGACGGCCTTGTCCTCGGTCCGATCGGGATCGTCAGGCGGCAACGCAAGCGCATGGATCTCCGCAGCCGTATTTTCCAGCTGTTGCAGCCGAACGAGCCTCAGTTCCAGCAATCCGCGCGCGAATAAGTATCGCGTAGCGACCGATGGCGATTCGGCGATCGCCTGCTCGATAAGCGTTGCCGCCTGATCGTAGTTGTTGAGTTCAAGCGCAGTCAGTCCGAGCGTCGACAGCATCATCGCCGTGCGCGGCCCCTCCTGTCTGATGATGTCTGCGACGCTATTCAACGGAAAAGAGGCTTCAGCGAACCGTCCCTGGCCGCGCAGAACACCGGCCAGATCGAATGCGGCGTCGATGCGATAAGCCGCCGCCTGATCGTCATCGCCGATCAGCTGCTTCCACAGTGTTTCGGCTGCATCAGCATCACCGGCCATGTAGCGACTGCGGGCGAGTCCTAGGTTCGCGACAGCGAAGCCCGGCTTCAGCCGCAGAGAACGATCAAAATGATCGATCGATTCGGCGTAGTCGCCACGGAGTTGTGCGAGATTGCCCAATAGCGCTGCCGCGTAATGATCGTCGGGGGCCATGTCGGCGTATTTCTGCAAGGCCGACTCCGCCTCATCGAGTTCACCAACATCGAGAAGCCGCTCTCCCAACGCCATCCATGCGGAAGGGTCGTAAGCATGCAGCTCTGCAAGGCGCCGAAACTCGCCGAGAGCCGCATCCTCCTGGTAATCCAGCCAGTAAGCATTGCCAAGATGCTGTCCCGCTTCCATGTCGTACGGATACAAGTCGACCAATTGTTTGTAAACCTCGATGCTACGCGCCGGATCCTGTTCAGCCGTGAAGCTTGCTTTCGCCCCTTCGACGTACAGGCGCTCGCGTTCCGTAAGATCCGCATTGTCTGGAATCTCGTTCAGTTCGAGCAGAGCACGTTCTGACCGCCCGGTCGATTGCATGACCATCGCGCGCCGGTAACGGGCCATATGATAGTCGGGGGCAATTGACAGGGCGGCGTCGAAGGACTGTTCGGCGAGTTGGTAGTCGAAGTTGATAAGGTAGGCGAGACCGGCGATGTAGGCCTCGTAGGCGTCCATGTTCTGTACGGCAAAATCAGCGGCGAGCCGCTCCACGTTCTCCTTAAGCGGGATCCTTAGCGCACGCTTGATTCCCAACGTGATCTCGGATGTTGCCGCAATCACGCCGGCAGCGTCTGCTTTCT
>CAMYMP010000651.1 GCA_947259435.1 uncultured Woeseiaceae bacterium | reverse complement strand
ATCTATCCCTACCTCACGGGTTTGGTGGCGGGAGCGTTCATCCTTGCCTCTCTCGAGAAGGTGGTTAACGTCAAGGAGCTCCAGCCCACCTATCGCTTGGCGCTACTCACGGCGCTCGCTTTCCTGATCGTGGCACCCATGCCGCTTCAGGCACATCTGGGGCACCCCGAACGCGCCTTCGAGATTTTCCTGACGCCGAACTCAGCCTCTGCCATGGCGATGTTCGGCTTCGTATACGCCTGGTACCTGATGGTGGTGCTGCTCATGGAGATCTGGTTCGACTACCGGGCCGACCTCGTGAGGTGGAGACAGAGTGACAAGGGCGTGATGAAGCTCGTTCACTGGGTCATCTCGCTCGGCTCCCGGGACGTCTCGCCGGCTGCGGTCGCCTTCGACAAAAAGGCGGTCCAGTTCATCACGATCGTCGGCATTCCGTCCGCGTTCCTGCTCCACGGCTATGTCGGCTTCATCTTCGGTTCGGTGAAGGCCAACCCGTGGTGGAGTAGTGTCCTCATGCCCATCGTGTTCCTGTTCTCGGCCATCGTTTCCGGGATTTCGATGGTGCTGTTGATCTACTACGTTACAACCCTGCTGAGGCGCAAAGAGCTGGACATGAAGTGCCTGAACACGCTGGCCTCCTTCCTGCTCTATGCGCTGGTCATCGACCTCTCTCTCGAGGCGCTGGACTTCATTCACCGGCTTTACGAGTCTGAAGAATCCATCGAGATCCTGGAGCAGCTCATCTTCGGCAAGCTCTTCCTCAGCCTGACGATCGTCCAGATCTTGCTCGGCACGATCGTCCCTATGGTGTTCCTGGCGGCAGCCCGGTTTTCCGAGCTGCCGGACGAGATGAAGCGGATGATCTACTTCGTTGCGGCGCTGCTCGTGCAGGTGGGTATCTTCAGCACGCGCTGGAATGTCGTGATCGGCGGACAGCTCTTCTCCAAGAGCCTGCGAGGATTGACCGCCTACAAGCTGGAGCTTGGAGGGCAGGAGGGTCTGCTGGTTGCCATCGGGCTACTCGTCCTACCGTTTCTGATCCTGGCGCTGCTCCTAAAGATTCTGCCGCCGTGGGAAGAGGCGAGGACGGCTCCGGAACCGAGTGAGGCGCCGCTCGCCTGAACCACCGGTTCTATCCGCCGGCCTAAGCGCGTTATTCGAGGTGTTCAGACCGAATTCGGCAGGGAATGTAATCCAGTGGAAAATACGGACTCGCTTCGCCGCCATCGTTGAATGAGCGTTGCCGCATTTCCGGCGGCCTTCGGCAGCGAACGGCGTACAGTCTCGCTAAGCGAGCCGCCTGATCCGGGTTGACCGGGCTGTATGCTGATCAGTGCGTAACGGGCCGGCAGCTTGCCGTCGAGATCGGCAAGGTCGACCCCCTCGACAACCCGGATCGTGCCAGGGTCCGCGTCGATCTGTGCAGCGTCCAAAATAATCAGGTGATCTGCGGCGGCTACTTCAGCAGCGAGAGTGGAGCCGGCAGTATCGGCTTCGATGTAGGATGTGCCTGGAAGGTCGTAGTGCTTCCTGAGGTAGCGCAGCGCATGCACACCGGCGCCTTCATCGGCTCGCTGGACATTGCCAACCGCCACCACTAGCGTTTTGGTATTAGTCGGCCGCATCTGTTATTCACTCTGAGCATGCCGTTTCTCGTAGCCTCGGATGCAGTAAGTTTTCGCGGGATATGGCATGGGCCAGCCCCTATCAAGCAGAGTAGGCGAGCAATTGGTCCATCTAAATAGGCGTTATTACTTACGGCCATAGGTTACGGTTTCGACTTTTTTGACTCTTGATATATGGTTTTTGCAGGAGGAGGGCACATGATCAGGTGGTTTGCGCGGCTTGGCCCCGGCGCTGGCTTACTACAACTATCGCGCCGCGACATCCGCAGAGATTGCGCCGCATTACAAGCCAACGAGCTCCCTGCTAGTATGGCATTGGGCCGGATTCGCAGCGCTCAGCGCGTTTGCCCTGGCTTTTTTTATTGAGCGCCTAAGCTGACAGGATTGACACATGCGATTGGTGAGTTTTCTCCTTGATGGGCAATCGCGAGTGGGGGTCATGCAAGGAGATCGTGTCATCGACCTCAGCGATCACGACGCGGGACGCAGCGCAAAACATATTTTGCAATGTGGCGCGTTGGATCGGGTGGCAGGGCTTGCGTCAAAACTCGAAGCGAATCTGTCCATTGATGACATCGGGTTCCTGCCCTGCGTGCTGAATCCAAACAAGGTTTTGTGCATTGGCGCCAATTACAGGAAGCACGTCCTCGAAATGGGCAGGGAGCTACCCGAGTACCCATGGGTATTTGTGCGCTTTGCCGATAGTTTTGTCGGCCACGGCGCAGACATGATTCGCCCGGCTGTTTCGGAGAAGTTCGATTTCGAAGGCGAGCTGGCCGTCATTATCGGCCGCAGCGCGCATCGTGTCGCGGCAGCCGACGCGCTCGACTATGTGGCGGGCTACTGCTGTTTGAACGATGGCAGCATCCGCGATTTTCAGCGTCACTCGGGCCAGTTCACTGCGGGCAAGAATTTTCCCGGCAGCGGCAGCATGGGTCCCTGGCTGGTGACTAAAGACGATGTCGAAGACGTCGAGAATCTGCGTTTGGAGACCCGACTCAACGGTGAGTTAATGCAATCCTCATCCACCGGTGATCTGATCTTCGATATCCCGGCCCTGATCGAGTACTGCACGACGTTCACGCGTCTGGAGCCCGGCGATGTTATCGCGACGGGTACCCCGGGCGGGGTAGGCTTTGCGCGTAAGCCACCTGTGTGGATGAAGCCCGGCGACACGATTGAAGTGTCAATCTCGGAAATTGGCGTGTTGCAAAACACGATTGCCGATGAGTAAAGCGGCGGGATGTTCAAACACCTTCACATAGTTGCCTGCTCGCCCCGCAGTGGTACCACGCTGTTGCACGAGGCCATGGTGACGTGCTTCAGGATCGACAAGCATTACGATCATGAGGTCCGATTCAATCTCGTGTCCGCCGAGGACGGCCAGATTTTGCTGACCAAGCGACCCAAGGACACGATGTACGTGCGGGCGATCATCGAGAGTGATCCCGAGTTCTACGTTATCTATATGATTCGCGACCCGCGCGATGTCATTGTCAGCCGCCATGGCAAGAACAAGGACATGTACTACTCCAATATTCGTTTGTGGCGGCAGATGCACGGCTACGCGAAGCAACTGTATGGCCACGAGCGCTTTCTCGAGGTTCGCTATGAAGATTTCGTGCGCGACCCTGATGCAACCCAGCGGATGATTGCGGATCAATTTCCGTATCACGAGTACGCAAAAGTGTCGGAGAAATCGATCACGGCGATGCACAGTGTGCGCCCGATCGCGCCAACCAGCGTCGGGGTCTGGACCCGGCATCCAGGGAGAATAAAAGGCCAGCAGGTGATTCACGGTTCACTGACACCGGACCTGATCGAATGCGGCTATGAAGCCACAGCCGAGTGGGAGAAGGTGCTCGAGTCCGTGACGCCCGATTTTTCGAGGAGTCGCTACCCCGAGAAGCTGTACTTCTGGTCCCGAATTTCCCAACATGTCAACGCGCTGCGCAAGGTCGCGATGTATCGCCGTCTGCGCCGGTCCGCATGAAGTCAAACGGAGTTATCGATGTCGGGGTTCCGTGAGTCAGTCGTCAGTCTGTTTTATCGGGTCGCTGTATCGGGCGCGTTGCCGGTCTCGTGGTTCCGTGACGTCGATCCGTCAACCGTCGAGAAGGCTAAAAAGACCGGCAAGCTCAAGCTCGAGATCGTCAGCCACTGCTGGCGCTACGGACACTTTCTGACGTACCAGCTCAGCTCGCTGGTCAATCACCGCACGGACAAGCTCGATATCAAGATGACCGTGTTCCACGTGCCAGAAGATGAGGTCGTTACGCGAGTGCTCGACTACTTCGGCCGCATGGAGGTCCCGGGTGTGACCTGGAACTGGCAGCCACTGCCTAAGGAAAAGCTGTTTCGCCGCAGTATCGGCAGAAATCTGGCGGCCAAGAATACCGATGCGGACTGGATCTGGTTTACCGACGCCGACATTATCTTTCACGAGAACTGTCTCGATACCCTGGCCGATCTGCTGCAAGGTCGCGACGACGGCCTCGTGCATCCGAATATCGGGCTGGGTACATCGCTGTTGCCCGAAGATGACGCCATTCTCGAAAAGGGCCGCGAAGGCCCGAATCTGCTCGAGATTCCGATTGACCGGTTCAAGCCGTATGGCGGGCCGCGCAAGAAGGCCAAAGGGCCTCACCAAATCACACACGGCGACATCGCGCGTGCCTGTGGCTACTGCGATTCGATCAAGCACTATCAGACGCCAGCTGAGCGTTGGATGAAGACCTACGAGGACAGGGCGTTCCGGTGGTTAATCGGCACGCACGGCACGCCTCTCGACATTCCCAACGTGTGCCAGATTCGGCACATCGTCAAAGGCCGTTACAAGAAGGATTCTTTTTTCACGAAGATCCGCAAGTTCATCCGCAAGAGCCAGGACGACTAGGCCTTTTACAGTTTTTTGAAGAAATTTTTTATGCTGCGCGACAGGCTTGCTTTGTTAGCATGCGGGAACGGCTTGTCCGGGATGTCGTGTCCAAGAAACGGACACAGCTTTTCCCAGCCGTCGCCTTTCGGCAAGTCGAAGATCAGCAAATCGTCGGGACGGTCCTTGAAGTACTCGAGAAGTTTCGGTGCTTGCAAAGTCTCTGACCGGGCTTTTTATCCAGGCTTCGGCCGGTCTGCGCGTCAGTATGAACTTGCTGCCCGGGAACCGTTCGTCCAGTTCCTTGTAAAGAATCGGCCAGGGGTTGTCTTCGAACGCGTCAAAGTTTTCGACCGTCGCGTATGCCATCTCGTGCACTTTGTCTGCGATAGCGGGGTCTTTCGTGCCGAACGAACCCGTGACGCGATAGCCGAGTTTCTTCAGCGCAAGTTCCAGGCTCGTCGTGCCTGTCTTGTGAAAACCGATGCAGAAGACCTTGGGTTTCATGAGTAGGGTCCGAGCGGCGATTAGTCGGCAGAATCGGCGACTGCCAGGTACTGGCCGCCGCAAAAAAGCAAAGGCTGCCCGCCGCTAGAGCGATGCGTCTCGACTTCGCCGACGATAATGTAGTGGTCGCCGCACTCGTGGACCGTGTGCGTCCGGCACTCGAAACACGCGATCGTGCCGGGAAGGATGGGTACGCCCCGCGCGGAATCTTCGAAGTCGATGCCGTTGAACAAGGTGTGATCGGACAACGCGAAATGGGCAGACAGCGGCTGCTGTTCGGCGCTCAGGACATTGATCGCGAAATACTCCGCATCCAGGTACGCCTGCAGGGAATTCGACACCTTCGCGATATTCCACAAGACCAGCGGGGGGTCGAGCGACACGGAACTGAAGCTGTTCGCGGTGATGCCGCAGGGGCCCTCGCTGCCCAGGCACGTCACCACGGTCACGCCCGTCGCAAATCGGCCGAGCGACTGGCGCAGCCCCGGCGGCGTTGTGGCAGAGCCATTGTCTGGCTCGCTTGTGTTATCCGAATTATTCATTAAGATTAAAATGATTCATATATTAACTAATTTCTCAATTATGGCGATACAACAGTTCAGCCGCTCTCTGCCAATGATGCTGCACCGCACGCTGGACGCAGTTATGCCTAGGTTCCGCAAGATATTCAATGACTTTGGACTCACGGAGCCGCAGGGGCGGGTGCTGCGGGTGCTCTGGGAACGCGAAGAAATCGCGCTGGGGGAGTTGGCGAAGCTGACGCTGATTGCAACGCCGAGCCTCGTCGGCATCGTCGACCGCCTGAGTTCGATGGACCTTGTGGCGCGCAAGCGTTCTGACAGCGATCGCCGTGTCGTCTATGTTGTCGCGACCGATAAAGGCCGCAACCTGCAGGCCGAGATCATGCCGCAGGTGGCGGTCGCTTATGCGGGCCTGAAGCAAGCGGTCGACGCAGAGCTGTGGAGCCAGGTCCTCGACGGGCTGCAGGAGATTTCGGCCGCCGCCGACGCAGCGAAGCGTGATAGCTAA
>CAMYMP010000650.1 GCA_947259435.1 uncultured Woeseiaceae bacterium | reverse complement strand
ATATGGAATTCGGGGCGCTGGCACAAGACCCCGACGCGAACAAACTGGGCAGGAGCCTGTTTGCAAGCTACTGCACGACTTGCCACGGCTCCGATGCTCGCGGCGCGACCGGCTATCCGAATCTGACAGACGACGACTGGATCTGGGGTAAAAGCGAAGCGGCGATTTCGACAACGATCCTGCATGGCCGCAACAGCATCATGCCGAATCTGTCAGCCGCCCTGGGCGGCGATGCCGGTGTCGAAAACATGGTCAAATACGTGCAGAGCCTGAGTGGCGCGGCAGAAGCAGACCAGGCTGCGATGAGCGCTCAGCCCATGTTCGTTGCACTCTGCAGCGCGTGCCATATGGCCGACGGCAGTGGCAATCAGATGCTGGGTGGGCCCAACCTGACTGACGATATCTGGTTATACGGCGGATCGGCGGACGCGATACGGACGACCATCGTGCAGGGCCGCAATGGCGTGATGCCTGCTCATGGCGAACTACTTGGAGAGAAGCGCACGAAGATTCTTGCGGCCTATGTTTACAGCCTGTCCGGTGCCGAATAGCGAGGTGCGCCGTGGTCAACGACGAGTATCGAGGCGCGAGGCAATGGAGTCGTAACAAACAGGCTGTTGCGACGGTTGTCTGGATCTCATTTCTATCCGCAGCCGTGGCCACGATGCTTTTCTTTGCTTTGTTCGACCCGATCGAACTGCTCGCAACGTTGGACCCGGACCTCGAAGTCGGTCGTCAGGCGGGTTATGCGGCAGGTTTCTTTTTTTTCTGGATTATTTCGGCCGGCTGCTCGGCTGTCACTGCCTGGCTCGTGCGGACTGCTCCGAAACGCGACACCAAACATCGTTAACCCTCAAAGCTGATGAGCACATCGACAAAAACCGACCGGCCAACGGCCGCGGGGCTCTACGAAAGCGCCAAAAAAATCTATCCGCGCGAGATCAAGGGTCGCTTCGCGTCGCTCTCAAAGCTGGCTACCAACGTTCTCCTGGGCCTTTTCTACCTTATTCCGTGGCTGATGTGGGACGACCGGCAGGCATTTCTGTTCGACCTCCCGGCGCGCAAGTTCTACCTGCTTGGCCTGACTCTGTGGCCACAGGACTTCATCTACCTCGCGCTGCTGCTGATGATTGCCGCGTTGTCGCTGTTCTTTTTCACGGCGCTGGCGGGAAGACTCTGGTGCGGCTTCGCCTGTCCACAAACGGTCTGGACCGGAGCGTTCATCTGGATGGAGCAGATTACCGAAGGCACGCGCTCGCAGCGCATGAAGCTCGATAAGGCGCCGTGGAGCTGGAACAAACTGCGCCGCAAAGGCTCCAAGCAGCTCCTCTGGATTACGTTCTCGCTGTGGACCGGCTTCACGTTCGTCGGCTATTTCATGCCGATTCGCCAGCTCGGACTCGATATCCTCACATTCAATGTCGGCGGCTGGACGCTGTTCTGGGGTCTGTTTTACGGTTTCGCGACCTACGGCAACGCGGGCTACATGCGTGAGCAGGTCTGCAAATTCATGTGCCCGTATGCGCGCTTTCAGAGCGCGATGTTCGACAAAGACACGCTCATAATTTCCTACGATGAGAAGCGCGGAGAGCCGCGCGGCGGACGCAAGCGCTCAGTCGATCGCAAACAGGAAGGCCTTGGCGACTGCATTGACTGCCAGCTGTGCGTGCAGGTTTGCCCAACAGGTATCGACATTCGGGAGGGCCTGCAGTACGAATGCATCGCCTGCGCCGCGTGCATCGATGCCTGCGACTCGATTATGGACAAAATGGACTACCCGCGCGGGCTCGTACGCTATACGACCGAACACTCCTTGCACAGCGAAGCAACGCGAGTATTGCGCCCGAGGATGTTCGTCTATGCCACGGTACTACTTGTGCTTGGTGGCGCCCTGATCACTTCGATGGTCACCCGGACGCCTCTAATCCTCGACGTGATTCGCGATCGCAACACGCTCTACCGTGAGCTGCCCGGCGACATCATCGAGAACAGCTACACGCTAAAACTCATCAACCAGAGCAACACGCCGCGCAAATTCCGACTGTCCGTCGATGGCGTGCCGGGGCTGACGCTGGACGGCGCCGCGGACGGAGTAACGGTCGCTGGCGGCGACGTTATGTCGCTCCCGGTCAGGGCACGTACGCAGCGCAGCAACGCGTATGGCATTATGAACATTACTTTTTCTGCAATTGCTGTCGACGACGAAAGTGTTTCGGTCATTGAAGACAGCCGCTTCCTCGGCCCCACACCCTGATGACCCGAAAAGACGCCCGGCCCTGGTACCGCCACTTCTGGCCCTGGTTCATCATTGTGCTGCTCGGCTCGTCGGTCTCTGCAAGCCTCTATACCGTGTATCTGGCCGCCAGCACCGCGGAACCGGTCTTGAATCAGTCGTATGACGGACGATGAGCGCTGGTGCTTGTTTTCACTGCGCCCTGCCCGTTGATCGGCTGGACGAATTCCAGGTCGAGATCGACGGCGAACTGAATCCCGTTTGTTGTCCCGGCTGCAAGGCTGTCGCCGAGCTCATTCGCGACACGGGCATGACAAGTTACTACGCGATGCGCGATGCGCCGCAGCCCGGCGCCGGCAGGCCGCCTGACGATGCCGCCGAATGGCAGATCTATGATCGCGACGACATGCTCGCCGCTTTTGCGCACACAGACGGCGATAGCGCCGAGGCGACGATCTACGTGGGTGGGATGTACTGCGCAGCCTGCAGCTGGCTGATCGAAACGACGCTGGCAAGACTCGACGGCGTTGCAAGCGCCGAGGTGAATCCAGTGACACATCGCCTGCGCGTGCGCTGGCACATTGCTCAGCTCGGGCTCGGACAGCTACTGAAAAGCCTCTCTCACCTGGGCTACGACCCGCAGCCGCTCGCGCCCGAATCAGCGGCACGACCGGAAGTCGCCGAGCAACGTGCGGCGCTCAAGCGCCTGCTGGTTGCATCGCTCGGCATGATGCAGGTCATGATGTTCGCGGTCGGGCTTTATGCCGGCGACTTTCAGGGAATGGATGCAACCATGCAGCGCTTCCTGCGGATCGTCAGTTTTGTGGTCACGACACCGGTTGTTTTCTACGCCGCTCGACCGTTCTTCGCGGGCGCCTGGCGCGGTGTGGTGTCGCGCATGCCCGGTATGGATCTGCCCGTATCGATCGCCATTGCCGCCGCGTACCTGGGCTCTGTCTACGCGATGCTGACCAACGGACCGGCCGTCTGGTTCGACTCCGTAGTGATGTTCGTGTTTTTCCTGACGCTCGGACGTTTTCTCGAGATGCGCGCGCGGCATCGCTCCATTGATCGCAGTACCGCGCTGTCGACCGTGCTGCCAAATACCGTGACCCGGGTCGACGGAGACGCTCAGGAGGTCGTTCCGGCAAGCCAAATCGTTTCCGGCGACGTGATACTGATTCGACCCGGCGAATCGATTCCTGCCGACGGCCTCCTCGTTGACGGCATCACGACGGTCGATGAAGCCCTGTTAACCGGCGAAGCGGAGCCACGGCCGAAATCTATCAACGATAGCCTTGTTGCCGGTAGCGTCAATCTGGACGGCGTTGTCAGGATGCGCGTGCAAAAGACCGGCAGCGACACGACGTTGGGCACCATCAGCCGTATGAGCGAGCGGGCGCGTTTTGCCCGGCCTGCTTTCGTGCAGCTTGCGGATCGCATTGCAAGCTACATAGTTGTCGCGATACTGATCATCGCAGCAGTTGTCGCAGGCTTCTGGTACGTCGCTGCGCCGGATCGCGCTTTCGTGATAACCCTTTCTGTGCTTGTCGTCACTTGTCCCTGCGCGCTTGCGCTGGCTACGCCGGCTGCATTTGCGGCAGCCGGCTCGCGCCTGTCTGAACTGCACTTGCTCGTCACTAACGGCAACGCGATCGAGGCATTGTCCAAAGCGACGCGCGTGCTCTTCGACAAGACCGGAACGTTGACGCTTGGCGTACCGGCAATCGTGTCTACCCGGGTTTTCGACGAGTCCTTCGATGAATCGCAATGTCTGCGCATCGCGGCTGCATTGGAAACCGTATCGACTCATCCGATTGCCAGCGCATTTCGTGCGCACGACAACGAGTATAAAGCTACGGAACAGCGGATCGCGGTCGGCGACGGCGTCGCCGGTACTATCGATGGACGGCGCTGGCGGTTGGGGCGCCTCGATTATGTTGCCCGAGACACGGCGACCGCTGCGCGCGACGAGCAGACAACGAGTGTTTACCTTGGCACTGACAAGGAACTTGTCGCGAGATTCGAACTCGATGATGCGATCAGGCCCGCCGCGGCAAAAACGCTGCAGCAACTCGAGGGCCTGGGTCTTGCGCTCGGACTCGTAAGCGGCGACAGCAAGGAACCCGTGAGTCGTGCTGCCGCGACGCTCGGAATTTCGGATTATCACTACGGCTGCACTCCCGAGGACAAGCTCGAGATCATTCGCTCCGCGCAGCGCGCAGGTGACACGGTGATCATGGTTGGGGACGGCATCAACGACGCGCCCGTGCTGGCCGGGGCGGACGCCTCCATTGCTCCGGTCCACGGCGCATTGCTCGCCCAGACCAGCGCAGACGTCATCATGCTCGGCGAATCGCTCGAACCAATTGTCCGCGCAGTGCTCACCGCCCGCAAAACGATGGAGATTGTGAGGCAGAACCTGTCCTGGGCAATCGTTTACAATGCGGCGGCGTTGCCGCTGGCTGCGTTGGGGTATGTGCCACCATGGGCGGCGGCAATCGGCATGAGCGCGAGTTCGCTCATCGTCGTGCTCAACGCACTGCGCCTTAGCCGCTACGGAGCACCATGAACATTCTGTACGTACTGATTCCGCTGGCCCTGCTGTTACTTGGAGGCGCCGTATGGGCATTTTTCTGGGCCGTTGGCTCGGGTCAGTTCGACGACCTCGACACACCGGCCGTACGCGTCGTGATGGATGACGACGAAAAACCACCTGAAAATCCCGCATCATGAGCGAGCTCGTGCCTGCCCTGTCGGCGGCACTGCTCGCCGGGCTGCTCGGCAGCGCACACTGTCTCGGAATGTGCGCCGGGATTTCGGGATTGTTTGCCGTGAATGCGAGCGTCACAACCTTGCGTACGCAACTACCGACAGCGGTGACCTACAATCTGGGTCGCGTAGTCAGCTATGCGGTACTGGGTACTATTGTAGGCAGCTTCGGCAGCGTCATTGTCAAAGCGTCGCCGACGATTGCGAGCTCTGTCAGATTTCTGAGCGGCTTGATCATCATTCTGGTCGGACTGAAGGTCGCATTCGATCTGCGACTTCTGAATGCCATCGAACGAATGGGCGCGATACTTTGGGCGAAGATCGCTCCGCTTGCGAAGGGACTGCTGCCGGTGACCAGCCTGCCACGTGCTCTCGGCCTCGGACTGGTCTGGGGCTGGCTGCCGTGCGGCCTTGTTTACAGCGTGTTGCTGATCGCGGCAACCAGCGCGGCGCCCGTTGACGGCGCAGCCATAATGATCGCATTCGGTCTCGGGACCGTGCCGGCCATGGTGATGACGGGTCTCGGTGCGGCGCAGGTGTCACACTTCATGCGCCGCCGCGGCACGCGCCTCGGATTTGGCGCATTGATTGTGGTCCTGGGCGTATTGACGATCGCAATGCCGCTTACGGGCTGGCTATTGCCCGAAGCACATCAGCATGGCTAGCCGCGACTAGTCGACTCGAATGGCCTGCAAACGTTCTACGTCGATCGTTTCGAGCCGCTCTTTGGCCATTTTCTGACCTGCGGCCTGCTCCTCTGGCGTCAGGTCTTTCGCAGCTGCATCCCGCCTGAGCTCGGCGTCCAGGTTGCCCAATTGAGCGGCAATGATGTACCAGGCGTAAGCTTCCACTTCGTCTTCCTTGACCCCCATTCCGCGGTGGCGAACTTCCGCCAGGCTCATGATGGCCGGTATGTACCCCTGCACAGCTGCTTGATAGTAGTAGTCCGCAGCGCGATCGTCATTCATCTCGACGCCCCAGCCGTTCGCGTGCATGACGCCGAGGTTGTACAGGGCGTCGGGGTACCCCTGGTCTGCTGCTGCGCCGTACCATTGCAATGCCTTGGAGTCATCCATGTCGACGCCGAAACCATTAGCGTACAGTCGACCCACACAGAACTGCGCCGCTGCGTTGCCTTCTTCGGCCAGCGGCTGACACTCAGCGAGTGATTTCGCGTAATCGCCGACATTGAAGGCCGCAAATCCTTTCTCGACGTCGGCAGCAAATACCGTGCACGGTGACAGCAGTAGTGCTGCAATCGGCAGTATTCGGGTCAGATTTCGCATGAGGGTAGCCTCCTCGGAACTCCTCTACGAATGAAAATAGTAGAGGGCCGCGTCTATTTCCTCAAAAGCACCACAGATAGGCTATTCGGAGAAGTACTTAGGGTGCTGCACCATGCTCCTCGCCCAGCCGACGCTCCAGTCCGGCACGACTTGAGGCCGCGTATCGGCTGCAGGCATCCTTGTCGATGAACGCCTCCGGGCCCTGCCGAATTTTGTCCTTTAGACCAAATAAGAATGGATGCGGTGCAAGAAAGATGTCGCATTCGAGATTTCCTATCCGTTCGATGCTATCGCCAAGCGCCGCGCCAAGCCCGTCGGAGAATCGGTACCCGTCGACCGAGACAGGGCTGATCGAATCGGCATAGACGAAGTCGAGACATCGCCTGTCTTCACAGGACTGCCAGGTCCATGTCATGCCACCGGGCGTGTGGCCGGGCGTATAAATGCCGCGAACGGAAACGCCGCCAATCGTGAAGACCGCACCGTCATCTAGTGCGTCCGAACCCGGAATGGCGGGAAACTCCGTTGTTCGATTGTCCGGATCGAACTGTGGATCGTCGTCGGGCAGAACACCGCGCCGCATGACCCACAGCGATGCAAGGCTCGTCACTACGTCGGCGTCGCTGAGGCGCTGTAGCGCAGCGATTCCTCCGACGTGATCGAAGTGCGCGTGTGATACAGCGATGACGCGAATGTCCCGCGGATCAAAGCCCAGCGTGTGAACATTGTCCGCGATCAGCCGCGCCGACTGCGGCAGACCACCGTCGAAAAGAACCAACCCATCCTTTGTCGCGATCAGTATCGACGAAAGACCGGCGGTACCGACGTAGTAGGTATTGCCAAAAATCCGAAACGGGGACTGTGGTTCATTCCAGCTTGCGCAGCTATTACACTGGATGGCTGCGTCAGGGGACAGCGTCGGGGATGCGCAGGCGGCTAGTGTGCAGCAGGCAAGAACAAGCAGCAGCCACGCCCGGTCAGGCACAGAGCAGTTCCGCGTGATGCTTCAGGTGATCTTCTACGAATGTCGAAATGAAATAGTAGCCATGATCGTAGCCTTCGTGCATGCGCAGTTCGAGCGGCAGGCCACTTTCTTTGCAGGCCTGCTCGAGTAGTTCGGGCCTGAGCTGCTCCGCGAGATACGGATCAGCGGCGCCCTGATCAACGAGAATCCTGCCGCGCGACGACGCATCGCTGACATTTCGCGCGACTTCGCAGGCGTCATAAACGTGCCAGGTTGACGTATCGCTGCCAAGATAATACCCGAGCGCTTTTTGGCCCCACGGACTGTGCACCGTCGTGCAGATTGGCGCAAATGCCGATAACGACCGGAACACCTCAGGGTGCTTGAGCCCGATCGTCAGCGCCCCATGACCACCCATCGAATGGCCGGTCAATCCGTGCCGATTGGCATCGCCTGGAAAATTGTCGAACACGGCGGGCTGCAGCTCCTGCATCACGTAGTCATACATGTGGTAGTGCCGCGACCACGGTTCCTCAGTGGCGTTGAGATAAAAGCCGGCGGCCAGACCGAAATCGTAGTCTTTGTCGGGATCGTCGGGCACGCCGTCGCCGCGCGGACTCGTATCCGGCGACACCAGCATGATGCCGAACTCGGCCGCGTAGCGCTGCGCGCCGCTTTTCACCATGAAATTCTCTTCGGTGCAGGTCAACCCCGAGAGGAATGTGACGACGGGTACTCTGCGGTCGGCCGCCTGGGGCGGCACGAACACCGAAAACCGCATGTCGCAGTTATTAGCGTCCGATCGGTGGCGATAGAAACCGATCCTGCCGCCAAAGCAGTTGGTTTCGCTGATGGTTTCGAGGGTCATGGGCAGTGATTATGCCCGCGCTTCATGGCTTCTGGAATACGAGTGTCGAGTTGGTGCCGCCGAAGCCGAAGCTGTTCGACATGGCGGTCGAAATACCGGCATTGTCGATGCACTCAGTGACAAGAGGGGCGCCCTCAATCTCGGGGTCCGGTTCGTTGCAGTTGATCGAGGGTGCGATAAAGTCATGCTCGAGCATCAGCAGGCAGTGTATCGCCTCATGCACGCCGGTCGCGCCGAGCGAATGACCGCAGAGTGACTTCGACGAGCCGAACCTGGGTACGTTACCGCCGAACACGGACCGCATGGCCTCTACTTCCGCGATGTCGCCGGCAGGTGTGCTGGTCCCGTGCGTGTTGATGTAGTCGATCGGCCCGTCAACCGTCGCTTTCGCCATATTCATGCAACGAGCCGCACCTTCACCCGAAGGTGCGACCATGTCGTGACCGTCCGACGTTGCGCCGTAGCCGACAAGCTCGGCGTAGATTTTTGCACCCCGAGCTTTGGCATGCTCGAGTTCTTCGAGAACCATCATGCCGCCACCGCCGGCAATCACAAAACCATCGCGGGTCGTATCGTACGGACGCGATGCGGTTTCGGGCGCATCGTTGTATTTGGATGACAGAGCGCCCATCGCATCGAACAGGCACGCGAGTGTCCAGTCTTCTTCCTCACCGCCTCCGGCAAAAATGATGTCCTGTTTGCCCCACTGAATTTGTTCGGCGCCAGCACCGATACAATGCGCACTCGTTGCGCAGGCGGATGTTATCGAGTAGTTGAGTCCCTTGATTTTGAACGGCGTCGTCAGGCACGCGGAGACAGTGCTGCTCATCGTGCGCGTGACCATGTAGGGGCCGATCCTGCGCACGCCGCGCTCGCGAAGCTTGTCTGCACTCGCGACGATATTGGCGCTCGACGCGCCGCCGGAGGACGCGATCAGGCCGAGATCCTTGATTCATTAAAGAATGGCCGCTCGGGAATCGTGGCGAACGAGTCCTACAAAGAGATGGGACTTCGCAGCCAGATCTCGGGGTCGGTCAACATCGACACGAAAGAACTCATCGATCGCAAAGTGCTCCGCTTCATGGGCGACGCAGCCGCTTATGCCTATATTTCCATGCAGCAAGCGATTGACGACTCAGGTCTCGAAGACAACGACATTTCGAACGTTCGCACC
>CAMYMP010000649.1 GCA_947259435.1 uncultured Woeseiaceae bacterium | reverse complement strand
GTGCGTGAGTTATTCGAGGAGGCGGGCGTATTACTTGGCCAGACATGCTTCGATGCGGATCAACTCGTTGAGCTCCGCTCGAAGCTCAACGAAGGCTCTCTGGCGTGGGACACCTTCGCTGCCGAAGGTGAGCTCGAGCTGCAATGTGACGCGCTGCATTATTTCAGTTTCTGGATAACGCCTGTCGGGTTGCCAAAGCGCTATTCGACGCGCTTCTTCCTCGCAGAGCTGCCTGCAGAACAACAGGCGGTCCACTGCGGCGGCGAACTGACGAGGTCATGTTGGATGTCGGCAAGCGACATCCTTGCTGCTCACGAAGAAAAGAAGATGACAGTGCACTACCCGACCCGGAAAACACTCGAGCGCGTGCGGCAATTCGATTCAACGCATGCGCTGCTTGAATGGGCGCGGCGTTGTGCAGAAAAGGGAGTAATCTGTGACCAGCCCGCCTTCGGGCCGGAGTTGCTTCAATGACGTCGTTCGGCCCCGAGATGCCGAGCTACAGCGAACTTGCGCCGGGCGTCCGACGCATTGTTGCGCCCAATCCGTCAATGATGACCGGGCCCGGAACCAATACCTATCTGTTCGGTGCTGAAGAAATCGCCGTGCTCGACCCCGGCCCCGCGGTCGGCAGCCATCTCCAAAACATCGTCGAAAAAGCCGGCGCTCCGATTCGCTGGGTTCTCGTGACGCACACCCACCCCGATCATTCGCCGGGCGCGGCGCCGCTATCCGGGCTAACCGGTGCCGAACTGCTCGGGATGCCCCCACCGAAAGGCAAGCATCAGGACAAGTCCTTCATTCCGACCCGCGTCCTGGCCGATGGCGATGAATTGCAGACAGACGAGTTCCGGCTCGAGGTCGTGCACACGCCAGGGCATGCGTCGAATCATGTTTGTTACCGGCACGAAGCGCATGATTGGCTGTTCACGGGCGATCATGTGATCGATGGCTCAACCGTCGTTATCGATCCGCCCGACGGCAACATGAAGCACTACATCGAGTCGCTGCAGCGCGCCAGGAATTTGCATTGCAATGCGCTGTTGCCGGGTCATGGCGAGCTGATCGACGATCCTGGTCGCGTCATCGACTGGATAATCGATCATCGACTACAGCGTGAGGCGAAAGTGGCCGCCGCGATCGAAGCTAATCCGAATCGGACAACGCACGAGCTTGTGCCGTATGTCTACAAAGACGTGGATCCGAAACTCTACGGCTGGGCGGAACGCTCGCTGCTTGCCCATGCGCTCAAACTGGAAGCGGACGGTGTCGCGGTTATGATCAGAGGGCGTTGGGCTATCACGGAACCGTCCAACGGCTCGGAACTTAATTAATCCGACATATCTTATTGTTAAATAAAGGAATTTTGGTCCGGCACTACGGCGGAGCTTATGCATCAGCTGCTTGCCACCAACGGACAAGCCGTTGCCATCGCCCGTGACGAACGCCCGGAAAGTGGCTTGATATGATCGACGACTTCGCATAGCGTACGCGAGCCGGAATTTGAGGATCACCACATGACATTCGTTGTCACCGAAGCCTGTATCAAGTGCAAACTGACGGACTGCGTCGAGGTTTGCCCGGTTGACTGTTTTCACGAAGGACCCAACTTTCTCGTGATCGATCCCGAGGAATGTATCGACTGCACTCTGTGCGAACCCGAGTGTCCGGTCGAGGCGATTTATTCCGAAGACGAACTGCCTGCAGGCCAGGAACACTTCCTCAAACTCAACGCCGAGCTCTCGGCGGAATGGCGAGACGTGAAGGACAAGCTGCAGTACCTGGAGCGGTAATCGGCCGCGCAAGGGCCTGTGCGAGGGAAGCCCTTCATCGGAAGTAAAGCGCAGCGAAGCGAGCCATGAAGATGAAGGGCTACCGGAGCGCAGGTCTTATATGCTTTCGATAAACGATATCAACACGGCAGCGAGTTCTTCGCCTTTGTCTTCCTGCAGGAAATGTCCGGCATTGCGGATCCTGACGTGTTCGATGTGCTTTGCGCCTGGTACGCGTTCCTGAAACGGACGCTCGCCGCCACGGGTTATCGGGTCGCGGTTGCTGAACGTCGTCAGAAACGGCTTATCGAATGTCGATAGCAACTGCCACGCCCGCCGATTGTCGTCGCTGGCAACGTTGTCGGGTTCGGTCGGGACGAGTGTCGGAAACGCTCGTGCTCCAGCCTTGTGTCGGGCCGAGGGAAACGGCGCGTCGTAAGCCGCAACTTCGTCTTTCGTGAGTTCAGTCACGGTACCAGACTGAATGATTCGGCCGACCGGAAACCACGGGCTCCAGCGGGCAAACGCACGCCAGATTTTGAATGCGCGCGGAAATTCCTCATCGCCGGTCGGCATGCCGCCGTTGCCGAGCGCGATGCGCGCAAAGCGGTCCTGGTTCTCCGCCGCGACGCGTAATCCGATCAGTGATCCCCAGTCCTGACAGAACAGCGTGATGTCATTGAGGTCGAGCGCCTCGATGAACTGCCGCATCCAGTCGACATGACCGGCATAGCTGTAGTCGCTTTGCGCAGCAGGCTTGTCAGATCTGCCAAAGCCGATCAGGTCCGGCGCAATGACCCGATGTCCGGCGCTCGCGAGCGGCGGGATCATCTTGCGATAAAGATAAGACCAACTCGGCTCGCCATGCAGCAAGAGTATCGGGCCGGCATCGGCGGGTCCGGCGTCGACATAATGCATTCGCAAACCAGCTATCTCGACGTAGTTCGGCTCGAAGTCATAGCCCGGGAGGTTGGAGAATCGATGATCTGGTGTGCGCAAGGCATTCATGTGCTGACAGCTGTGTCGCCGGGAGGACAATGTCACTATCATAGATGAATATGTCCCTCCAGCCGCCACTGAAGATAAGCATTCGCGCAAAGATCGTTCGCTGGATCACCGGCGCGCTGATCAAGCGCATCGACGCGAAAACGGCAAAAGTCGCTTCGCTGCGCCGGCGTTGGCATGGTTTTTCCGTAATTCTGCGGACCGTGTTCGGCGTGAAGGCGAAACGCGCTTTGGAGCACGGGCTGCCGGCGTTGTGGATGCAGCCGAGACGGGCATCGGATGACAAGCTGTTGCTGTATCTGCACGGCGGTGCCTACATCATGGGCAACATCGCAACGCACCGGCAATTCGTCAGTTACATTGCGCGTGAAGCCGGTGTTCGAGCTCTGCTGCCGGAGTACCGCCTTGCTCCGGAACACCGGTTTCC
This sequence comes from uncultured Woeseiaceae bacterium, assembly GCA_947259435.1. Next base: position 548 of record CAMYMP010000649.1, on the reverse strand, counting down.
GGCAGCCGTTGACGATGCGGCTGGTCTCTACCGCGCCCTGCTGGCAGACGGCTATGCGCCGAACAACGTCGTTGTCGCAGGCGATTCGGCCGGCGGGGGCCTGACCATGGCCATGTTGCTGGCACTTCGGGATGCAGGCGATCCATTGCCAGCCGCTGCCTGCCTGCTCTCACCCTGGCTGGACCTGGCTGCGGCCGGCGAGACCATGATGACGCACGCGGAGAAAGACCCCTGGTTCAAACCGCAGGACATGCCTGTCGTCGCCGATTACTACTGCGAACAGGAACAGCGCAAGGATCCGCTGGTATCACCGGTTTACGCAGATCTGTCCAGACTACCGCCGCTTTACATCCAGGTTGGTGGAGAGGAAATACTGCTGAGTGATTCGACGCGCGCAGCAGACAAGGTGACGGCCTCAGGCGGCAAAGTCGAAATCGAGATCTGGCCGGGCATGTGGCATGTGTTTCAGATGTTCGTGTATCTGATGCCGGAGGCAAAAACCGCGACGCGGAAGATCGGCGCATACATTCGCAGGGTATTGCGCGCCG
>CAMYMP010000648.1 GCA_947259435.1 uncultured Woeseiaceae bacterium | reverse complement strand
TAACGAGCTGATTACGGGCAGCTACTGGGGCGACTCGGAAGCCGGAATCGTGGGCGAAACGGTCTATGTGCGGCGCGACACGCCCGTTCATTCGCTATTGCACGAGAGTTGCCATGTCATTTGCATGACTCCGGATCGGCGGGAGCGGCTTGATCGTGACGCGGGCGGTGACGATCTCGAGGAGGCCGGCGTCTGTTATCTGCAGGTCGTGCTCGCGGATCACATCAGCGGGGTTGGGCGACAGCGTCTCATGCAGGACATGGACGCATGGGGCTACAGATTCCGCCTCGGCAGCACGCGTGAGTGGTTCGAAAAGGACGCCGAAGACGCCCGGAAATTCCTTATTAATCATCGTCTTTTGACTGAGTGTGGGGAGCCGGTTTTCGCACTGTGCTGACAGCCGGCTGCGCGGTGTATAGTTTCGTATGGTCTGGTTTCGCTACGTTCTGTACTTCATCTCGATCGCGTTCGTGACGTGGGCACTGACGCAGCTGGAAATTGCGTCTCCGGGTAGCCTGAAGCTGCATGTCGTCGTTGCCGAGAACGATATTTTCGGCACGAGCGAGTTTTCGCCTGTCGAAATCATCCAGGCGATCATACTTGGCGCCTGCGGTCTGATAATGCTCTGGGTGGCGAGGTATTGTCCGTCACAGCGGCCGATCGCCTTCGGCTTCGGAGGCCTGGCACTGGTGTTCCTGATTCGCGAGTCCGATTATTTTCTTGATCGCTTTGTCGCTGACAACCTGTGGCAAGTACTCGTCGCCATCCTTGGGTCACTGCTGATCGTCTACACCTACCGGCATCGAAAGCGGCTGACGATTGCGCTTGCGCGCGTCTGGCCCTCGCCGGGCCTGACGTTGTTATTTGCCGGCGCCATCATCCTGTTCGGGTTTGTGCCTTTGGTCGGTCACGAACCGCTGTGGCAATCGATTCTCGGCGATGCGTATCAGCGCGTTATCAAGCTGGCCATCGAGGAATTCATCGAACTGATGGGCTACTTCCTGTGGATGATCGGTACACTCGAATACGCGTTTCAGGCGCGGGCGATCGCATACCGGGCGCCGCAGCCTGCGGCACGACGAAAGCGCGATAAACGGCGTCGGAAGTCTAAAGGCACTTTCTGAGCACCACTTACTACCCGCCACCAATGTAACCGAGGCGTCGATCGCCGACCTACCTGAGGCAACCGACCGACATGCTTTGCTGGCGGACTGTCTCGCTGCGCTCGCTTGATGTCTCGCCAGCAAACATCTCGCCCGCTAGCCTCACGCAGCACGATGGGGCAGCGGCCGTGAGTGCGGGTGTGTCTTGCGAAGCGACATCGCGTAAGCGCGAGCAAGCAAGATCTCCCCGCGATCGACGCCGCAGCAGGATTGATGGGTGGTGGTTGGTCGTCAGAGGATGGTGGGATTGGGCGCGTCGCCGTAGACTTCCTCGGGATCAAATACCTTTTCGGTGTCGGTCCATTCGAGCTCCACGTGTCCGTCCGCCTGTTTCGCCGTGTATTCACTGCCGATCGGAACCTTGCGGTAGAAGCAGCTGCGATAACCAACGTGACAACTCGCTCCGCCTGCAACATCAACGCGCAGCCAGATGCAGTCCTGGTCATCGTCCACGAGGAGTTCCCGCACCGTCTGCACAAGTCCGCTGGTTGCACCTTTGTGCCAGAGCACCTGCCGGCTGCGACTGTAATAGTGAGCTTCGCCTGTGCTGATGGTCAGCTGCAGCGCCTCGGCGTTCATGTAGCCTTGCATGAGCAACTCGCCACTGTCGGCATCGGTCGTGACAACTGTAATCAGGCCGCGGTCGTCGAATCTGGGTGCGAGGTCATTGCCTTCCTCGACCTGTTCGATGGACTTGCGGGCTTGAAATCTGACCGGCGCAACAGACATTGGCAGTCCTCAACAAATTTCCTGCGGGCCGGAAGAATACCGATCGTAGCGGTCGGCAGCAATATTGTTATGATTGCGTTTTTTGACCGGCCGAACCGAGACACCATGACCATA
>CAMYMP010000647.1 GCA_947259435.1 uncultured Woeseiaceae bacterium | reverse complement strand
CAAACAGCGGCTCGAGAGCGCCATTGCGAGTCTGTTCGGAGGCCGCATTGCCGAAGAGATGATTCTTGGCGCCGCAGGTGTTACGACAGGCGCCGCCAACGACATCGAACGCGCAACCGAAATCGCCCGCAACATGGTGACGAAGTGGGGACTATCCGAACGTCTCGGCCCGCTGACGTACAGCGAGGATGATGGCGAAGTCTTCCTGGGTCATTCGGTGACGCAGCGCAAACAGGTATCTGACGATACGGCGCATGCGATCGACGAAGAGGTTCGCCGAATCGTTGAGCACAATTACAAAACGGCAAGAACGATTCTCGAGGAGAATGTCGACAAGCTGCATTCGATGGCGCAAGCGCTCGTGAAATACGAGACGATTAATGATTCGCAGATCAGGGACATCATGGCAGGAAAGGAGCCGCAGCCACCGGAAGACTGGGAGGATTCCACAGACTCGACGCCGGGCGGCGATGCCCCGACGCCCGAAGCTGAAGTGACGGGTTCGATTGGCGGCCCCGCCAGCGAACACTAGACTGCAAGCAATCACCGACGCCAAAGCGGTGACCTAATGCTCCATCTAGGTTCCATCAAACTGGAATGTCCGGCGGTCATGGGCATTCTGAACGTAACGCCAGACTCATTCTCGGACGGCGGCCGATTCGCAGCGCCGCTGGCAGCATTGCGGCACGCGGAGCGGATGGCGAACGAAGGAGCGGCAATTATTGACGTTGGTGGGGAGTCGACGCGGCCTGGAGCCGACGCGGTCAGTGAGCAACAGGAAATCGACCGCGTGATTCCCGTTATCGAGGCGCTGCGCGGCGCTGTCGATGTTCCTATCTCGGTCGACACAAGCAAGCCGGGCGTCATGCGGGCGGCCGCAGCGGCAGGGGCAGCCATGATCAATGATATCCGGGCACTGCGCGCCGACGGTGCTCTGGCAGCCGCCGCAGAATTGCAGCTGCCGGTATGTCTAATGCACATGCAGGGACAGCCGCGCACGATGCAGCAGGATCCGCACTATGATGATGTTGTGCGGGAGGTCACAGAGTTCCTGAGTGATCGGGTGACACAATGCGTCCACGCCGGCTTGAGCCGGGACCTGATCATCGTCGATCCGGGTTTTGGTTTCGGTAAATTGCCGCAGGACAATATCGAGTTGCTCGCAAATCTGCGACAATTGCAGGACATCGGAGTGCCGATCTTGATCGGTGTATCGCGAAAGTCGACGCTCGGCACGATCTGCAACCGCGACGTTGACGAGCGACTTTCCGCGAGTCTTTCGGCTGCGGTCCTGGCATTCGAGCGAGGGGCAAAAATTGTTCGCGCGCACGATGTCGCGGAAACGATTGATGCATTGCGCATTGCGCAAGCTGTAATTGAATCGGAAAAAAGCGAATGAGCAAACAACATTTTGGGACCGACGGAGTGCGCGGAACGGTGGGCGCGGATCCGATGACGGCCGATTTCGCTATGCGGCTTGCCAGCGCCGCGGCGCAGGTACTCGTCCCGGAAGGGGGCACCGTCGTGATCGGTAAGGATACGCGGCTCTCGGGCTACATGTTCGAGTCGGCACTTGAAGCCGGATTCGTCGCGGCCGGCGCCGATGTGCTGCTCATCGGCCCGTTGCCAACGCCAGGTATAGCCCATTTGACGCAGCAATTTGAGGCGGACCTGGGTGTGATGATCTCCGCGTCGCACAATCTATACGACGACAACGGCATCAAGTTCTTTGACCGGTCCGGATCGAAGCTCAGTGACGATGTTGAACGTGAAATCGAAGCGCAACTGACGCATCGTGCCATTACGCGCGAATCAGGAAAATTGGGCAAAGCCAAGCGCATTGATACGGCCAGGATTCGCTACCAGGAGTTTTGTGCCTCGACTTTTCCGAAGGATCTGAGTCTCGACGGCATGAAGGTGGTCTTCGATGGCGCCAACGGCGCCGGCTATAAAGTCGGGCCAAGAACGCTAACCGAGCTTGGGGCCAATGTCATTCCTATCGGCTG
>CAMYMP010000646.1 GCA_947259435.1 uncultured Woeseiaceae bacterium | reverse complement strand
TTTCCGCGGGTAATTCGATGGCCAGAACTTCCGGTACCGGCTTGTCGTCAAGTCGGCCCGAGATATCCGTGAAACGCAGAATCCGGTTGATCTCGGCGATGTACAGGTCGCCTTCGTGAAACGCAATTCCGTTTGGCGTCGAGAGCCCGGTGGCTAACTCGATAACATGCGGGTTTGCATCGCCACGTGGCACAACTGCATAGACCGAACTGGCACGCCGGTTGGATACGAAGACCACGCCGTGATCGCCCAATGCAAGTGATCGGGCGTTCGGGACATCGGCATAGATTTCGATTGCAAAGCCTGGCGGCAATTCGATGTCGTCAAGATCGACGTCTTTGGCAGCGCTGGTCGTAACGGCCAGCAAACAGCAGAGCAGACATAAACCTGTTATTGGTTTCACATCTCACCTCTCATCTTCATGGGCCTCGTACCAACCAGAGCGACAGCTCAGGCCAGAACGTTATCAGTATGACCGATAAAGCCAGAATCATCAGGAACGGAAAGGTTGCGGAGTACACGTGCATGATGGATTTTTCGAATCGATAACTCGCGATAAAGAGGTTTAGACCAACCGGAGGCGTCATGTATCCCAACTGCATTGCCGCAAGGAATACGATGCCCAGGTGGACCTCATGCACGCCATACCCGGCGGCGATCGGAAGTATCAGCGGCACGACCAGTACGATTGCCGAAAATATGTCCAGAATTGCCCCGAGCACGAGCAAGAATACGAGCAACAGTATCAAAAACGATGCCGGGCTCGAGACGAGGCTCGACACATATTCGAGTAGCAGCTGCGGTATGCCGGCGCTGATCATATAGTTTGTCGATGCGAGAGAGACACCGAGAATTATCAGAATTCCACCGACAAGTACCATCGATGCGCGCATGATTTGGGGAAGTTCTCTCAGCGAAATCTCGCGATGTACAACAATTTCGACAATGATCACATACAGTGCGGTCACGGCCGCCGCTTCCGAAACTGCGAGAAAGCCTGAATAGATGCCGCCGAGTACGACGAACGGCAGCGGTATCTCCCACGCCGACTCGCGCAATGCGGCGCCCGTTTCGCGCCAGGAAAAACTGGATAGTGGTTTGCGATTGCTGCGATTGACCCACAGGCTCCAGGCCGACAGCATCACCAGCATGAGCATGCCCGGCAGAATGCCCGCAAGGAAGAGGTCATCGATCGGCACCTCGGCGATGACGCCATAGAGAATCAGCGGCAATGACGGCGCGAAAAGCAGACCCAGGCTTCCCGACGATGTTACGAGGCCGAGATTGAACTTGTCGGGATAACCGTCGTGCTTCAGGGCTGGGTACAGAATGGCGCCAAGCGCGATGATCGTGACGCCTGACGCACCCGTAAACGCTGTGAAAAAAGCGCACGCAGCGAGCGCCACGAGCGCAAGTCCTCCGGGTAACCAGCCGAGCAAGGCCCCAGTCAGTCGCACTAGGCGCTTCGGCGCTTCGCTCTCACTCAGGAGATAGCCCGCAAACGTAAACAATGGTATGGCCGCGAGGAACGGCAAGTCCGCGATGCTCTGAATTTCGAGCGCCATATTCATCAGGTCTGTTTCTTCGCGATGAAAACCCAGCATCGCGCTCGTTGCAATGATAGCGAACAGCGGCGCGCCGAGTAATGCTAACAACAGCAGGATGAGGCCAATTGCAATCACTCCTCTGCCCCTTCCTCGCTACTGACCACAATCTCGCCAACGTCCTTGACGGCGAGTATCACGAATCGATAGCTGACCAGGGCAAAGGCGATTGGCACGACAACGTGTGCAACCCACGCCGGTGTATCCACGAGAACCTGATCTTCGAACTCGATCTCGAGTTGTAAATAACGCCAGGCTTGCCAGGCAATGACCGCGCAGACCATGGCCGCAAACAGATCAACGAGCACGCGCGATGCTTTTACAAGCCAGCCTGGCAACACATGAGACAGCACGTCGATTCGTATGTGTCGATTGTCGCGACAGGCAGCAATCGAACCGATCATTGCAA
>CAMYMP010000645.1 GCA_947259435.1 uncultured Woeseiaceae bacterium | reverse complement strand
GCGATTACGCTGCTGGTAGCTTGCGGTCCAAACGATGCGGTCGCGCCCGACGAGCCGCCGACACCGCCCGCCGCGGCGCCGACACCGGATCAAAGCGAGCCGGCCGAGACCCCGGGCGAGGTCGAGGCTACAACGGAGATGGCCGCCTGGATGGAATGCGCGCAACGTGTCTACGAGAGCGAGCGCGAGTCCGAGGCGTTCGATGAGAATGCCCACGCCCGCAGCTGGGACGCCTGTGCCGACGAGCGACAGCAAGTCGTCGATCTGTTTCCTGCGGGCGAACGCGCCGCCTGGGAGCAGCGGCTGCGCGCCATTCACGACTCCATCCGCACCACCGCCATCGCCGAGCACACGGCCCGCCCTGGCTACGGCCTGAATCCCTTGCAGCCGGTCATGGTCGGTGGCCTTTCGGAAGAAAAAAACGAGGGTGTCGCGCGGATCCTGCAGTACCTCGTCCGGCTGCGCGGACCCGAGGGCCAGTTGATTACCTACCAGCGGCTGGGATCCTGCTGCGCGTTCAAAACACCGAACCCGATCTACGGCAACCGCGGGCGCCTGGACATGTACGAGGTCGTCTACGACGGTCAGGACGATCCCGTCGTCGTCTACTTCAACGTCTACGACGAAGCCCCGCTGCAGGTTGTCGCCGGATTCGAGATGATTGCGGGCTAACGAAAAGCGATCCGTGGCCTTGGCGGGCGTTTTCGAACTAGCGCTTGCTCTCGGCAGCTTCAGCGGTCGCGGCGTCTACGTCATCGACAGACGGCGGAATCCAGCCTCGTTCGCTGCGGCTGCTGAAAATAGCGCTGCTACCGCGCATGGCGTCTTCGTGGCTGGCAAGGAACTGCTTCGTCCGTTCGACGTAGGCCGGGTTCTCGTGTACCGGAATGTCCGGATCGTATAACTCCGCAAGTTCGCGTATTGCGATCTTGTCGTTTTCGACAAAGCCCCGCGCCTGGCGCTCCGCGTCGTAGGGGTGCGCACCGAGCGCCTCCAGCGCCGAGCGACCTGCCCTGACCGCGCCATCGAAGTTTTCACGAATGATATCGCGGCAACCGGCGGCCCAGAGTTCATAAACGTGATGGCGGTCGAACGCACGGGCCACGATGTAGACGTGCGGGTGATTCTTGGTGACATGCCGAACCATTTCTGTCGCCTGCTCACGATCGTCGATGGCAACGACGAGCATCCTCGCTTCGTCGATGCCGGCAGCGTGCAGCAAGTCGGGCCGCGACGCGTCGCCGAAGAACACCTTGATGCCAAAGACCCTGAGCCGGTCCAGGTGTTCCGAGTGATGATCGAGCACGACCGTCTTGTAGCCCGCAGCCAGCAGCATGCGGTTGACGATGCCACCGAAGCGTCCGACTCCCGCGATGATGATGCTGCCCTCGGTATCTATCTCGTCGGCTTCGCCCGCCTGCGCACCTGCGTAACGCGGCGCGATGACCTTGTCGTATAAAATGAACAGCACGGGCGTCAACAGCATCGACAATGCGACGACCAGCAACAGCTGGTCGGCAAGCGCCGCGGGAATAACCGCACTTGCGACTGTGAATGCCAGCAGCACGAAGCCAAACTCACCGGCCTGCGCGAGCCCTAACGAGAACAGCCAGCGATCAGCCCCCTTGATATTGAATCCGCGAGCCAGCACAAGCAGAACGAGTGACTTGATCGCAATCAGGCCGATCGTCATGCCGATAATGCTTGTCGCGTTCGCGAACAAAAGATCGAAATTGATCGACGCACCAACCGTGATGAAGAACAGACCGAGCAACAATCCTTTGAACGGGTCGATGTCACTTTCGAGTTCGTGCCGATATTCGCTATTCGCGAGCACGACACCCGCAAGAAACGTTCCGAGCGCGGGCGACAAGCCAACGAATGTCATGAGCAGGTCGATGCCGATGACGATCATCAGCGCCGCCGCAGTAAACAACTCGCGCAGTTTGGCGATCGCGATAAAGCGAAAGATCGGACGGGTCAGGTAGCTGCCACCGACAATGACGAGCGCGATGGC
>CAMYMP010000644.1 GCA_947259435.1 uncultured Woeseiaceae bacterium | reverse complement strand
GATGGCGCACTGATTGCCGACCACGGCAACCTGCATCCATCCGAGCTCGATGACGACAACCCGCTGCACGATTTTTACCGCCGCGAGCGCGATCTGGCCGAACTGTCGGACCTGGACTATGACAATCCGGACGTGCTCGACTATTGCGTGGCCGCCCATTCCAAGTGGATCGACCAGGGCGCTGTGGCGCTTCGCATCGATACGATCAAGCACATGCCGCACGCTTTCTGGAAGGCTTTTGCGGACCGCATTCGTGTGGATCGCCCCGGCTTTTTCATGTTCGCCGAAGCCTGGTCTTACGACGCCGATCTGATCGGCGAATACACGCGTCCCGAAAACGGCGGCATCAGCGTGCTCGATTTCCCCGGTCAGGGAGCCATGTCGAAAGTTTTCGGCAGAGAAGGGGGATCGTATTCCGAGCTGCAGGAGTATCTGCACCTGGAGGACGACGTCTACGACAATTCCTACGACCTCATGACCTTTTACGACAACCACGACATGCAGCGAATCGATGCCGATGAAACCGGTTTTATCGACGCGAACAACTGGCTGTTCACGAGTCGCGGCATACCGGTCGTTTATTATGGCTCGGAATCGGGTTTTCGCGCCGGCACCGACCAGCACAGCGGCAATCGCGACTACTTCGGCCAGGAGAATATCGAGCTGGCAAAATCGCATCCGATTCGAGCTGCGCTGAAAATGGTCGCGCATATTCGCAAGAATTCCGTCGCTCTGCAGCGTGGACTGCAGGCTAACCTCGTGCTCGGCCAGGACACGGCCACGTTTTACCGCGTTTACCAGAAGGACGGCGTCAATCAGACCGCGCTGGTGTTGCTGAACAAAGGCGATGAGGCGGCTACTCTGCAGGTGTCAAAGTGGTTGAGTCACGGCATCTGGCGCGGCGCCGTCACCGGTGCAGAGTATGAAGTGACGGAGTCATCAGCCGGCCTCGATATCGATGTGAAAGCGCACGGCATACGCGTGCTGTTGTTCGATCGGCCAGTCAACGACGCCGGACTTATTTCTGAGCTCGATCGCCTGCAGCGCCGCAAGACTCGCGAATGATCAGTTTCGGCGCCATCTGAATCGATTCGACGGGCTCACCCTCGATCAGTCCGGCGACAGCTCTGACGAGGCCTTCGCCAGCCTCCCGAATATTCTGCCGCACAGTCGTCAATGCCGGCGTGACGAACGCCGCGCGCGGCAGGTCGTCGAAACCGACGACGCTAACGTCTTCGGGAACCCGCTTGCCAGCGTCCATCAGCGCCCGCATGGCGCCGATAGCCAGAACGTCCGTGACGGCGAAAATGGCATCGAATGATTGACCGTTAGCAATCAGTTGCCGCACTGCCTCGTAACTGCGCTGCTCCGTGTTGTCGGAATGAACCTTGAGTTCCGGGGCCAGGTCGAGGCCGGCTCGCTGCAATGCCCTGGCATAACCCACGTAACGTGATGCGAATTCCGGGTGGCGCTTCGACGTGTCGCCGAGAATCACGATTTGCTTACGGCCGATATTTGTCAGGTGCTCGGTCGCTGCAAACCCGCCGGTTTCATTATCGCAGCCCAGGGAATGTCCAGGCTGATCGTTGACGATGGGTCCATAGATAATGAATCGCGTGTTTGCGGCAGCCAGTGCGTCGAGTTTCTCGCGGTAGCTGACATAGTCGCCATAGCCGAGCAGGATCAGGCCGTCAGCGCGATGGCTAGCCTGATACTCGATGTGCCAGTCGTCCGTGAGCTGCTGCAGGGAGACGAGCACGTCGTAACCCTTTCTCGAGGCCGCGCGGGTTATGTAGCCGATCATCGTCAGGAAAAACGGGTTGATCTGTGCATCGCCGTCGGTCTCGTCGAAGAGGAGCAGGGCGATCGTGTTGCTTTGGTGGGTGCGCAGGCCGGCCGCGTTGCGGTTGACGAAATAGTTCAGCTCGCGAGCGATTTGCTGAATGCGTTCACGCGTTTCCTGCCGCACGAGCGGGCTGTTACGCAGCGCGCGCGACACGGTTGCCTGCGAGACGCCCGCAATGTCAGCG
>CAMYMP010000643.1 GCA_947259435.1 uncultured Woeseiaceae bacterium | reverse complement strand
GCCCATCAGGCCCATACCAGCGGTCTGGCCGAGGCCGTCCAGGCCCTGTGCAACACCGGCGGTCTTACGCTGCACGCCATAGCCGCCGCTCCAGGCGAGGCCGATAATGTGCATGAGTTGTCCGCCACCGTACAGGTATGGCTGCCAGACAGCCATGCGCTCCGGCAAAGGCCCAAAACCCAGGCGTGGCAGCAGGTAATAGGTCAATCCCATGAACGCGATCGTCACGCCCACCGTCGCGCCGTGGTAGTGCGCCGGAATCACAATATCGAGGCCGGCAATCATGAAGCCCAGGACACCGCCAACCATAAACAGGCCCAGCGAACTGACGAGCGCCGCACGCAGGTAGCGTCCTTCGCCTTGCGGTTTCGCTGCGCGCCACAAGCTGGCCGCAACGGCAAGCCCGAGCGGCAGACAGGAAAGGCCGCCATATTTCATGAGTTCGGTGAACGCCAGCCGGTGACCTGGCGACGTTACATCGTGGGCGAGGTAAAGAAACGGCACGATAATGACCGGCAGCGCCAGAATAACGAGATACACGATGGTCAGGCGAGGCGTCAGTTCAAATCGGCAACCGCTGGCAGACGCCAGGACGACCCAGGCCACCATCATTAGCAGCGTGTAGCTGAACTGGATGACGTGACCGGCGCCCCAGAACAGGAATTCGAAATAGACCTGGCCGTCCATTCCTGCCGGCAAGCCGCGCCACGATGCAAAAGCCGCAAGGATCGAAAGGCCCGTCAGAAGCGTCGACAGTGTGATACCGAAGTGCAATGCGCCCGATCCGTCGAGTCTCGATGAAATTCGCCTGCGGCCGAGCAACGCGCGGAGCAGGTGGCAGAAGATGCCAGCGATGAAGAGCACGAGCCCCGTGTAAAACAACGGGTGCTGAAGTATCGGCACGTAGTTGTTCATCAATGGACTGCCGGCACCAACAAATGGACTGACGATAATGATTGCGGTGCCACTGGCGGCCAGCAAGAAAGACAATCGATCCGTGAGCGGCCGGTCCGTTGAGGTGCCCAGGCTCCAAAAAGCGGCTGACATTGCGAGCAGCCAGATCAATACCGAGAGGGTGACGTGGACAACAAGTGCGACGTGAAAGAAATCGAGAAGCGGAATGAACTCTTGCACGAATGGCGTACGGGCGAGCACGAGCAGGATCGAAAAAATACCGGCAGCGACGAGCGATATTAGCCCGAGGGTCAGCCAGGCAGTCGTCGACCGCGCAGCTGCCGGGCTACGGATTGGTAGCTCAAAATTGATTTCGGACATGCGCTTTCATCGTTCCTGGCTGAACGCCGCAAACTACAGGCCCCGGTACGCCGACGTCAATGCACGAACACCGCCGGGTCGTGCTGTCAAACAAGTTGGTTTTACGTGCTAATCTGAGCCCATGCGGATCAAAGACTGCAACAACATCATGGACTTCCGGCGTATTGCGCGCCGCAGACTGCCGGCTCCGGTGTTCCACTACATGGACGGTGGTGCTGACGACGAATGGACGCTAGCTCGCAACACAGATGCGTTTAATGACTACGAGCTGCTGCCCTCGCAACTTTCGGACGTCAGTAGCATTGACCTTAAGTCAACGCTGTTTGGACAAGCCGTCGACTGGCCCGTCATGATTGCGCCGACCGGCGCATCGAAACTATTTCACCGTGACGGCGAGCCTGCTGTTGTCCGTGCCGCCGAGAAATTCGGCATGATCTACAGCTTGTCGACGCTCGGTACGACAACGATCGAAGATGCGGCGGATGCGGGCCGTTGCCCGAAGATGTTTCAGGTTTACGTCTTCAAAGACCGGGGGCTGACGCAGGACTTCATCGCTCGCAGCAAGGAAAGGAAATATGCGGCGCTGTGCCTGACGGTTGATACGCCGCTGGCCGGCAACCGGGAGCGCGACATCGTTTATGGCATGTCTGCACCCCCTAAATTCAAGTGGCGTAGCGCGATCAGCTACGCGCGACATCCCGGATGGCTCTACCGGGCATTGGTCCGCAAGGACCTCGACCTCGTGAATATTACGAGCA
>CAMYMP010000642.1 GCA_947259435.1 uncultured Woeseiaceae bacterium | reverse complement strand
TTAGGCGGTCCCACGAGGCTAAGCTGTGCGGCACCTTCGGGGCGCACGACATGGGACGGGCCACTGCGGCGGCCGCCCTTCCTGGGGCCCGCGAGCTCCTCGGTCAGCTGCTTGATACGCGTCTTGATATCGGCTTGCAGGTGCTCCGTACCCTTGTGCTTGGGAATCGTCCGTAACAACTCCTTCAGGCAGGCCAGGCGTTCCCTGGGGTCGCGCGCCTTGCGGTAAGCCTCCTCGGCTTTCTTATACTCGGGTGTGACATTGGTTGGCATACCAATGAATCTTACCTGAGCAATCTGCGTTCTTATTAATCAACGCCGGCGATCATCGAGTATCCCTGCACAATCGAGAACGCAGACTGCGCCCCCGGCGCGAGGATTTAACCGGTGGCAGCGCAGATGAGCGCCGCGGTCAGTCTTCAGTTTTTACTTTCAGGACCTCGCCGTCGGCGGTGACTTTCACCTCATGCTTGACACCGTTTGCCTTACCGTCGATTTCGTAAACGGTCCGGCCGTCCTTATCCTCAGCCTCCGCAGACTTGATTTCAAAACCGTCGACGGCGCCTTTGGCTGCATCGATAGCCGCAGCTGGCACTTCGGATACGGCGATGTCATCGTTTTCCCACAGTCCGGCACATGCCGATATACCGATCGAAAAGAACAGGAGCGCGATAGTTCGAATAGTCATCATTGTTGAGGCCCTCATCGTAAGGCAATCCGGGCACGCGCCATCGGGCGCCAAATGCCACCTTAGTCACCTTAGACGGCTGTTTACGGAAAACCGGTCGCGCAACTCGGCGTGGAATCCGCTGCCGAGTTCGTCTGGCCGCCGGCGATGATTCCAAGTTACTGAAATTGCTTCTCTTTATTCTCGGCCAACGTCATCGCCAGTGCAGCGCAGCAGATTACGACCGATTTTTGCCGCAATCGCCGTCTAAAACTGTAAGTATGTGCCAAGCAAGTGGCACAAGCGTGTCTGTTTGTGGTTAGGACATTCGCTGGCACATGCGGGGAGGCAAAAAAATGAAACATAAGTACTTGATATCGAATGCCATGTTGGGAGTTCTCTCGCTATTGTTTTCGGCTAACGCAGCGAACGCGGACGGGTTCTCGGTTGGTGTATCAGCAACGCGCGCACCCGTCAGCATCGGGGATTCGGACACGACCGCCGGCGGCGATGCAAATGGCTGGAGGGTCTTCGGTTCCTACATGTTCAACAAGAACTTCGGTATCGAAGGGGGCATGAGCAAATACGGCTCGCCGAATGACAAGTCAATCCCGTCGAATATGCATGTCGATACCGAAAGCTATGACGTGTATGCGGTTGGCGTTTATCCGCTCGGAAATAATGACGCCAGTTTGATCGCCAAGGTTGGCTACGTTTCGTGGGACACGGAAACCGAAGTAAACGACAGCAATGAATCCCACTTCAAGAGCACGGATCTTGCTCTGAGTTTTGGCGGTCAATACGACTTCAGCGAGCGGATGGGTATTCGCGGCGAAGCCGAATGGTTCGAAAGCCTGACGTCCGGTGAATTGAAGTATTCGCTCACCGGCGTGTTCCGGTTTCAGTAGGAACCGGAAAGACCCGGCTGACGGATTGACCACCGCACCGACCGGCCAGCGGTCCGGCGTACCTGAATTTCGGGCGCTTGTGCCATCACACTTGTCACTCAGGTATAGCACCATGAATACCAAACTACTTTTTGCAGCGATATTTGCCGTCGTTCCTGCATTCGCTGACTCGGCGGATGAGCAAGGCTGGCAAGACAGCTTCCCAATCGAAAGTTATACGATGACAGCGACGGGCGATAACCGTTACTGGAGTCTGAAGCCCGGCCGGTATGTCGTATTGGGAAATCTTGAACCGGACGGCTCCGAACTCGTCGTCATCTCCGTGCTCGACGAAACGGAGATGGTCGACGGCGTCGAAACCCGGGTGATCGAAGAGCGCGAATTCGAGGATGGAGAACTTGCCGAAATATCCCGAAATTTCTTTGCGATGGCCGAGGAGACCGGGGACGTGTTCTATTTCGGTGAGGACGTCGATTACTACGAAGACGGCGAAGTCACTCGTCACGATGGTGAGTGGCGCGCGGGCAAGGACGATGCGCGGCCAGGCTTGTACATGCCAGCCAACCCTGTTGTTGGCATGAAGTACTACATGGAAGTCGCTCCGAACGCGGCAATGGATCGCGCCGAGATCTTCGACACGGATGCTACTGTCGAAACGCCGAAGGGCACATTCCGCAACGTTTTGGTCATTACAGAGTCATCGCCACTGGAACCCGACGATGAGTCGTACAAGCGCTACGCGCCCGAAGTGGGCATGATCTACGACGACGGTTTGGAGGTGTACAAACACAATCGCCGATTAAAGTCCGAGCGATACGTCGAGTTCGAGATCACCGAAGAACAAATGCCGAAGATTCCGCGGGACATCGTGTATGAGCTTCATCCAACGGGCGTAATCAAAGAGGTGAAGGTCGAAATACGCAAGAAACGTGCTTTCTACGCCATTGAGACCTTCATCGATGACAAGCAATGGGATGTCGAGGTAACAGACAACGGCAAGGTTTTACGCAACAAGCCTGACTAGTCTAAGAACTGACTATAGCCGGTCGCAATAAATGTCGCATGAGCTTATCGCGGCCTCGCGCCACGCAAACCCATCAATGCAGCATCCAGCAGATCCAGTGGGATGCCAAACCGAATTTTTCGGATTGTCGCGGCGCGGATCCTGCGTTTGGAGGCCGCATGCGCAGGCAGGTCAAGTGCGGCCGATTCCGCCGCACGAGCCTCGGCGCGCGGCATCAAATCGACGGGATCGACCAATTCGTCGAAAAACCCGGCGCTTAACGCGGCATCGACGTCGAAGTATTCGGATAAAGTTACCGCACGCTGGAAGGCAGCCGGGTTGAGCCGATGGCGCAATACGGCTGCGGCAACGCGCGGCATGGTCAGGCCGATGGCCACTTCGTTGGCCGCAATCTTGAAATCGCCGCGACTACCAATTACATAGTCGGCCGATAACATCAGAAAAACACCCATTGCCAGTGCGTGACCGTTACAGGCGGCGATGACTGGATAAGGATAGGCCATTACACGGGCAGTCAAGGCGTACCCCGCGCGCAGCATGCGCAGTGCATTGCCACCTCCGCCTTTCATTACGTGGAGATCGAAGCCCGCCGAGAAGACGGATTCCCTGCCGGTCATGATCACGATCGCACGTTCGGATTCGGCCTGATCGAATGCCTCATTGATCTCGCGTAAGACCTGCGGCGACAGCGCGTTGCGTTTACCGTCGTCGATTCGAATGGTGGCCACCTGATCCTGCAGGCTGTACTGAACGGATTTGGTAGTCATCGATCTTGTCCTCACAAATCGGCGGCACCGCTGGTGAGAGGTGTGGGTACAGGAACCGCTAGGCCTGCATGGCCGGCGGCTTCGGGACCAGCACAGGCGTCCTGCGCTTGTATTCCTCGTAGTCGTCCTGGCCGCCCCAACGCTTGTCGGCCTTTTCTTCCAGCAGCGGGATGCCGCTCACCCTGGTCAGCAGAAACGTGACGAACAGCGGCGAGATCAGCGTGGCCCACTGCCAGCCCTGCAGAACCGGCACGGCCACGATCGCCATGCCCGTCCACAGCACGATCTCGCCGAAATAATTCGG
>CAMYMP010000641.1 GCA_947259435.1 uncultured Woeseiaceae bacterium | reverse complement strand
CATTTTGCATCGTGACGTCGGTCCCGATGATTCAACCTCAGACGCAGTTATCAAGGTGATGGACGCATCCATCCAGTCACTTATCGAAATGCGCGCCGAACTTTCTTCGATGCCTATCGACGCGGCGGTGAGCGCAATGTCTTCGGCCAGGCAGATCGCCTTCGCGGGTCTTGGCGCCTCCGGTCACGTTGCCAGAGATGCCAGCCACAAGTTCTTCAGGCTCGGCATTCCCTGTACGTCACTTCGCGATACGACGATGATTCTGCAGTTTGCGGCTATCGTCGAGCCGGACGACGTACTGGTGCTCCTGTCCCACACGGGCCGATGGCCGGAACTTGCAAATGCTGCAAAACTGGCGCGCGAGCGCGGCGCAACGGTTATTGCACTGACGAACCCGGACTCGAAAATCGCCGAAGAAGCGGGATTGCTGTTTCCTTGCTAGGTCATCGAGGACACGAGTGTCTTCACGCCCATGAGCTCCCGGCTTGCGCAGCTGGCGCTGCTCGACGCCATCCAGGTCGCACTGGCGCTCGCGCGGGGCAGCGCCGCCAGCGAAAACCTGCGCCGCAGCAAAGACGCCCTTAGTTACAACATTTCCTGATCGCTATAGCATTGCCAGTATATGGGTACACATTTCTGAATCCGGTACGGTGAATCTGTTTCTCAATCTGCTCTGGTTCGTGCTCGGCGGCTGGATCGTTTTAGTCGCTTACTTGCTCGGTGCCGCCCTGTTGTGCCTGACGATTATCGGGATTCCCTTTGGCGTCCAGTGTTTCAAGCTATCGATATTGGGTGCGGCTCCGTTTGGCCGTCAGATTCGCGAACGAGAGCCGCCCGGCGGCGCGATTGCGCTGATCATGAATATCATCTGGATCCTGCTGCCGGGACTCGAACTCGTCGTATTGCATCTCGTACTGGCCGCTCTCTTCGCGATCACGATCATAGGCCTGCCGTTTGCGGCACAACATCTGAAGCTGGCGCGGCTCGCGCTGATTCCCTTCGGCTTCCGCGCAGTCAGTGCAGACTGACTAGCCCGGAGATTGCGCCGGTTGGCGCGTAAGATCGGTCAAGGATTTGACTGCCTGAAGAATTTTCCGAGGGAGCGCAATAATGGTGTCTATTGCCGAGCGAGGAAAATCCTTCAGGCGATCAAAGACTCAGCGAGAGCGCGGCATATCGGTGCAGTATCCGGGCTAACAAAACCCGATGCGGTCTTGCAGTGAACGGAAACGCTTGTCGCCGCGCAGCGGTTCCAGCTCAGGGTCGGATTCGAGTTCGATGAGCCCGGGATCACGGTGCTGAAACGCTTTCTCGAGCCATTCGAACGCTTTGTCCGTGTCGCCAGCCTGGGCGTAGACGATGGCGATCTGCAGGCCGGCGTCATGGCTGTGTGAGTCGATGAGTTCCTTGAGCGCTTTCCGATGTGAGTCGGACTCGCCGAGTCGGTGATAGGCGATCGCTCTAATGTACAGCCGCTGCCAGTTCATCGCAGCATGTTGGATGACATCCAGGGCCTCGCCAGGGCGACCTCGTCGCAGCTCGATTCTCGCCTTGAGATGGTGGATTGGATAATCCGGACTGTACTCGACGATCTTATCCAGTTCGCGGAGCGCCTCATCCAGCGCACCGGCGCAAAACGCCGAGTCAGCAAGGCCACGATGCGAGCTGCGCGACAATGGATCCAGGCGCACAGCCTCGCGCCGCATCGAGATAGCCTGGTCGTGCTTGCCCATCATCTGCAAGAAGTGGCCGTAAGAATTGTGCACGTCGGCGCTCGCGGGCCCGAATTGCAGCGCTCGGCGAAACGATTCTTCGGCTGCCGGAAAATCCCACTCGTAGCGCAGCCGGACCTGTGCAAGCGCCAGGTGCGCCTCGGCCAGGTCGGGTTCATGCGTGAGCGCCTTCCCGGCCGCGTCGCGAGCACACGGATAACCGTGATCCGGCGGCAGCCCGCCATAGCTCGCCAGCCACCCGTATGCATTCGCGATCCCCGCGTGGGCACGCGCCATCGTCGGCGCCGCCGCCAGCGCCACCT
>CAMYMP010000640.1 GCA_947259435.1 uncultured Woeseiaceae bacterium | reverse complement strand
CATTGGCGGGATCATTTCCGCTCCGATCATCGCGTTCCTGTTTGTCTATCTCGAAAGCTGGCAAGCCACCTTTATCACGATTGGCGCGCTCGGACTGCTGTGGCTGGTTCCCTGGCTCATCGTTTACAAGTCGGGTCCGGACACGCATCCCTGGGTGTCAGAGCGTGAACGCGAATACATACTGACCGGACAACGAAACGTGGAAACAAACGAGGTTGCTACCTACGCGCCGGGTGCTGCCGAGATCCTGTCTCGAAAGGAAAGCTGGGGCGTAATTATGGCCTCGTTCTTCCTCGATCCTATTTGGTGGCTGTTCATCCTTTGGCTGCCTTTGTACCTTGCCGAGACCTATGGCTTCGGCGTCGCAGAAATCGGACGTTACGCCTGGGTACCGTATGTGGGAGCAATGATCGGCGCCTGGTTTGGCGGCTTATTGGCGCAGAATCGAATCAGCGCCGGATGGACGGTCAACAAAGTACGAAAATTCGTTATCAGTCTGGGTGGCCTGATCATGCTGGCCTCGCTCTTGATGACCGTAAAAGCGGCGACGCCACTGATCGCTGTGCTGCTGATGGCCGTTATTCTTTTCGGATTTCAAGTTGCCGTCGGGAACATTCAGACACTGCCGAGTGACTTCTATAGTGGCAAGTCCGTTGGCACGCTCGCAGGTTATGCAGGAACGGCGGCCAAACTCGCCGTCGTCCTGCTGAACTTCCTGATTCCGGTCATTACCGTGAAAAGTTACGCGCCCGCATTTGCAGTCGGGGCCGGGCTGGCGATCCTGACGGTGCTCTCGGTCTGGGTTCTCTGTGGACATATTCAGCCTCTTAATCCCCGCTCGGCTAGCTCTACTTAGCTCGATTAACAAAGGAAAACGCAATGAGTAATCTTGAAGGAAAGGTCGCCATAGTTTCTGGAGGCGCACGCGACATCGGCAGGGCCGTATCAGAAAGTCTTGCCGGCCGCGGTGCGAAAGTCGTCGTCAACTATTTCAATAATCCCGCCGACGGTGAGGCGACGGTCGCAGCGATTAAAGAATCTGGCGGCACGGCAATCGCCGTGCAAGGCGATATGACCAAGCAGGCCGATGTGGAAAAGCTCGTTAGTGCGGCATGTGAGTCCTTCGGCGACTCGATCGACATCCTCGTCAACGTGGTTGGTGGACTCGTTGCGCGCAAGCCGCTCGCGGAAATGGACGAGTCGTTTCTCGAAGGCGTCATGAAACTCAACGTGACGAGTGTGTTCTTGACGACCCAGCAAGTCGTACCGCATATGGGCGCAGGAAGCTCGATCATCAATTTCGCGTCGCAGGCCGGTCGCGATGGCGGTGGCCCTGGAGCGGCCGCTTATGCGACGGCGAAAGGCGCAGTAATGACGTTCACCCGTGCAATGGCCAAGGAACTGGGCCCGTCTGACATTCGCGTCAACTGCGTGTGCCCGGGCATGATTACCACAACCTTCCACGACACCTTTACGAAGGACGAGGTGCGGGCTAACGTCGCTGCTGGTACGCCCCTCAGGCGTGAGGGCAGAGCAGAGGAAGTTGCCGATCTCGTCTGTTATCTTGGGTCGTCCGAGTCGAGCTTCATTACGGGCGCTAGTCTCGATATCAACGGAGGCCTGTTCTTTTCGTGACCCTGCGATGATGGATTTGCTCGAAAAGGCGCCAGTCGTACCCGTCGTCGTTATCGACGACGCGGCAAACGCCGTGCCCGTGGCTGAAGCGCTGGTGGCCGGCGGGTTGCCGGTGATCGAAGTAACCATGCGTACTGCTGCGGCGCCCGAGGCAATCGCGGCCATTCGAAGCGACGTGCCCGATGCCCTGGTCGGGGCCGGAACGGTGCTGAGCTCCGAGCAGGCGCACGCGATAGTCTCCGCGGGCGCGAAATTCATCGTATCGCCGGGATTGCACGACGACGTAGTCGCGGCAGCCGCGGAGCTGTCGGTTCCCGTTGTTCCCGGCGTCGCTACGGCGACCGAAGCACAGCATGCCTGGAACCTGGGGCTGCGCGTATTGAAGTTTTTTCCGGCTGGCC
>CAMYMP010000639.1 GCA_947259435.1 uncultured Woeseiaceae bacterium | reverse complement strand
GATAACTACGGCGCCGCCAATGCGCTCGACCTGAACAACAAAATCGAGTTCCAGCGCAACAAAGAGCGTTACTCGTTCCTGCGCTGGGGACAATCTGCATTCGATAATTTCCGCGTTGTCCCACCTAACACGGGCATCGTTCACCAGGTCAACCTCGAGTACCTGAGCCGGGTCGTCTTCGACGCCGACAAGAACGGTACGCGATCGGCGTACCCGGATACCGTCGTCGGTACCGATTCGCACACCACGATGATCAACGGCCTCGGCGTACTGGGCTGGGGTGTTGGCGGCATAGAAGCCGAAGCTGCGATGCTGGGTCAGCCCATTACGATGCTGATCCCGAATGTCATCGGATTCAAACTGAGTGGCAAACTCAAGGAAGGTACAACAGCAACTGACCTGGTATTGACCGTCACCGAAATGCTGCGCAACAAAGGCGTGGTCGGAAAATTCGTCGAGTTCTATGGCGACGGCCTGGGACAACTGCCGCTGGCCGATCGTGCAACACTCGGCAACATGTCGCCGGAATTCGGTTCTACCTGTGCGATCTTCCCGATCGATGGCGAAACCATTCGCTACCTCGAGCTGTCGGGCCGCGACGCTGACCAGATCAAGCTGATCGAGGCTTACGCCAAGGAACAGGGATTGTGGCGCCACGACGGACAGCCCGATGCGCTCTACAGCGACACGCTCGAGCTCGACTTGAGCACCGTCGAACCCAGCATTGCCGGACCCAAGCGTCCGCAAGATCGCATCGCGCTCAGTGCTGCGGCGAAGACATACAGCAAGCATCTCGAAGCCGCTATTGCGAAGCGCAGCAAAGGCGGCAGCGCGGTGGCGAAAATTGACGGCAAAGACGTAGAGATTCGCGACGGCGCCATTCTTATCGCTGCGATAACGAGCTGCACGAACACATCGAACCCCGCGGTCATGCTGGCGGCCGGCCTGCTCGCCCGGAATGCCGCCGCCAAAGGTCTCAAGGCCAAGCCCTGGGTGAAAACCAGCCTGGCGCCGGGCTCCCGTGTGGTCACCGATTACCTCGAGAAAGCCGGGCTCATTGACGATCTTGAGGCAATTGGTTTTTTCAACGTTGGCTACGGCTGCACGACCTGCATCGGCAACTCCGGGCCACTGATGCCCGAGATCGCCAAGGCCGTGGAACAAGGCGACATAGTAGGCACGAGCGTGCTATCCGGAAACCGCAACTTCGAAGGTCGCATTCATGCCCTGGTGCGCATGAACTTCCTGGCATCGCCGCCACTGGTCGTCGCTTATGCGCTGGCCGGTAACATGGACGTCGACCTGTTCAACGATCCGCTCGGGGAAGACAAGGACGGCAAGCCGGTTTTCATGAAAGACATCTGGCCGAGTCAGCAGGAAGTCCACGACACGATTGCAAAGAATATCGATTCGGGCATGTTCAAGCGCAGCTACAGCAGCGTCTTCGAAGGTGACGCCAACTGGAAGGGCATCGACTCACCAACGGGCGAAATCTACACCTGGGACCCGACTTCGACTTACGTCAAGAACCCGCCCTACTTCGAAGGCATGCGCAAAGACCCGGACGCGGTCCGCGATATCGAAGGCGCACGTGTTCTCGCGCTGCTCGGCGATTCCGTGACGACAGATCACATCTCGCCGGCCGGTGGAATTGCCGCCGACAGCCCCGCGGCCAAGTATCTCGAAGCGCAGGGCGTCAAGCGTGCCGACTTCAATTCCTACGGCTCGCGCCGTGGCAACCACGAAGTCATGATGCGCGGCACTTTCGCGAATATTCGTCTGCGCAATCAACTCGCGCCCGGAACGGAAGGCGGCTGGACCTGTCATCAACCGAGCGGCGAGCAGATGTCGATTTTCGACGCTGCCAACAGGTACACGGAAGAAGGCACACCGCTGATCGTTCTCGCCGGCAGCGAATACGGCACGGGTTCGTCGCGTGACTGGGCCGCCAAGGGCACGGTGTTGCTGGGTGTGAAAGCCGTCATTGCCAAGAGTTTCGAGCGCATTCATCGCTCGAACCTGATCGGCATGGGCGT
>CAMYMP010000638.1 GCA_947259435.1 uncultured Woeseiaceae bacterium | reverse complement strand
TCATTCGGGTCTCGAGATGCACCAGATCCGCGCCGAGAAGACGCTCGGCGAAAAAGTCGATATCAAGATCCTGTACTTCACGCAGCTGCTCGGCATGGCTCTGGGGCTCAAAGCGAAGAAAGTCGGCGTGCACGAGAATATTTCCGACTCGATCAAGTTCCTCAAGGCAAAGGGCCTGGGATGAGGTCGCTCGCCGAGCTCGAGACCGTGTTTGAAGCGCCACTGGCGACGCACGACGCAGATGCCGCGGCGGCTCTGCTGCTGCGGGCGAGTGAGGAAATACTGGAGCACTGGATAACGGCCCGGGGCGACGTTCCAACCGGCGACAAGCGGGAGGGTTTTCGCCTGCTCGCGCTGCATCGTCAGGGCGCCAAAGGCGACCCCAGCTTCAACGCCTGTCGCGAGACCTGCCGGGAGATCATCTACCACTACAACCTCGTGACAATGCGAGACGAATATTCGGATATTACGGATCGCTTAAGTATGTTGGCGATGATATCTAAGCACTTGTTTCTGTTCGTCAGCGGCAAAATGCAGGTCGCCGAGCTCGGCGAATTCTGCTGTTCGGCAAAGCCGATTCGCGCAGCTGACGGCGCAACAACCACGTAATAAGGAAGACTGACTATGCCAACGGTACGCGGATGTAATCTGCCCGATGACCTTCTCTACGATGTCGACAACCACATCTGGTTCACCGAGATGGGAGACGGCACCGTGAAGATCGGGATGACGGCTGTCGCCGCGGCAATGGCTGGTAAGCTCGTCGCATTTACGCCGAAGCGCGTTGGCCGCGCGGTCAGGGCCGGGAAATCCTGCGGCACGCTGGAGTCTGGCAAATGGGTGGGTCCCGCGAAATCTCTGGCCGGTGGCGAGGTTGTCGCCGTAAACGAAGACATGGTCAACGAGCCGAGCACTGCCAACGACGATCCCTATGAGAAAGGCTGGCTGCTGATACTGAAGCCGGACGACTGGGATTCGGTCAAGGGATCGCTCGTTGTTGGCAGCGATGTAACGGCTCCATACGAAGCCAAGATGGATTCTGAGGGTTTTGGTGGCTGCGAATGATGGCTGACGTCGCAAAGACGGGCATTCCGGAAGACGTTTCGGAACTGACTGAGCTGCACGACATGGCGGCACACGCCGTTGAGCTGCTGAAAGCCATGGCCAACGAATGGCGGCTGATGATCCTGTGTCAACTGGCGGAAGGCGAAAAAACGGTTAGCGAATTACAGGACATCCTGGGACTGAGCCAGTCGGCGCTGTCACAGCACCTGGCCGTGCTGCGGCGCGAAAGAATTGTACGGTCGAGAAAAGAGGCGCAATCGGTCAGCTATTCGCTGTCTGGAGACGACGCGACCAAAGTGATGCAAACCCTACACGAAGTATTCTGCAAATCGCAGGGAGAAAAACGATGAGCTTTACAGCAAGAAAATCCACAGCGTTGCTGTTGGCTATGGGCGTGTTTGCGTTCAGCGGGTCTGCGCTGGCGACGAACGGATATTTCACGCACGGTGTCGGCGCACAGTCCAAGGGCATGGCTGGCACGGGTGTTGGTTCCAATGCCGATATGGGCACAATTATGGGCGCGTCAAATCCGGCGCTGACGGTTTTTTCCGGTGATAGTTGGGAAGCCGGTATTTCCATTTTCAGTCCACGACGAAGCTACACGGCATCTCCGAGTGCTAACAACGGTTTCGGTGGGACCTTCTCACTCGGCGGCGGGGCATTCGACAGCAGCAGCGAATATTTCCCGATCCCCTACGTCGCCAAGAGTTGGAAAATGGCCAACGACAATGTTCTTTCTTTCCTGTTTTACGGTCGTGGCGGCATGAATACCGACTGGGAGAGCAGCAGCGCATCGGCAACATCGGGACTATGCGATCCGACCGGTGCAGGCGTGGTTACGCGTCCAGGGCCGTATTGCAGTGGCAAAGCGGGTGTCGACCTGTCGCAAGCGTTCCTGACGCTCAATTATGCGGGCAAAACGTCCGACAAGTTTGCTTGGGGCATCGGCCCGGTCTTTGCTTTCCAGTCTTT
>CAMYMP010000637.1 GCA_947259435.1 uncultured Woeseiaceae bacterium | reverse complement strand
GCTGATGATGTTCGGTCCCAACGATTCCAACTCCACACACTCTGCGCAGTCTATGGCCTGGAAGATCAAACGATTCAGTAATGATGAACTGCGTCAGAAGTTCGTCGACATTACCGTGCGGCAAGCTGACTTCCTCGGCCTCAAAGTCCCCGACGATAATTTGGCGTTCAACGAAGAAACGGGCCACTACGAGTTCTCGGAGATCGACTGGCAGGAGTTCTTCGATGTCGTTGCTGGGAACGGGCCATGCAATTCCCAGCGCATGGCGAAGCGCCGCAAAGCTCACGAGGACGGTGCCTGGGTGCGCGAAGCAGCGCGGGCCTATGCTGATAAACGGGCGGCGCAGGCAGCGGCCTGAGGAGAAGATCATGTCAGAACAGGTTTGGCCACTTTACGAAGTTTTTATCCGCACTCGCGGAGGACTCAGCCACCGGCATGCCGGCAGCGTGCATGCGGCCGATGACCAGATGGCGCTCGATCACGCTCGCGATACCTACACGCGGCGCAACGAAGGCGTGAGTCTCTGGGTCGTGCGCTCCGATCGAATCGTCGCCTCCGATCCGGCCGAAACGGCCGCGTTTTTCGATCCGGCCGAAGACAAGATTTACCGTCACCCGACGTTTTACGAAATTCCCGATGGGGTTGAGAACCTGTGACACCCGAAAAGACCCTGACCGCGTATGTACTGAGGCTCGGCGACAATGCCCTGGTACTCGGGCAGCGCATGCTTGAACTTGTCGCGGCGTACCCTGAACTCGAGGAAGAACTCGCGAACGCCAATTTTGCGCTCGACTACATTGGCCAGGCGCGCATGTTCTACAGCTACGCCGGTGAGCTGGAAGGGGCAGGGCGGAGCGAAGACGATTTCGCGTATTTCAGGCCAGAGCACGAATTCCGGAACCTGCTGCTGGTCGAGCAGCCCAACGGGCATTTCGGCGACACGATCGTTCGGCAGGTGCTGTTCGATGTGTACTACCTGTCGTTGCTCGAAGCGTTGACGCGTTGCGGCGACAAGCGCCTCGCGGAAATCGCGGCGCGTGCGGAGAAAGAGGTGCGCTACCATCTGCGGCACTGCGCTCACTGGCTGGTGAGGCTCGGTGATGGCACCGATGAGAGTCACCGGAAGGCGCAGCAGTCACTTGATGAATTGTGGCGCTACACGGGCGAGATGTTTGCGGCCGATGCGCTCGACGAAGCCGTGCTTACTTCATTTGACGGGCCGGACCTTGGCGAAATCGCCGTCGAGTGGCAGAGAGATGTCAGCGCGATGGTCGAGGAGGCTACGCTTTCCATTCCGCAGGAACAGCATATGGCAAGCGGCGGCAAGCAGGGCAAACACACCGAGTACTTCGGTTACCTGGTCGCCGAGATGCAAAGCCTGCCACGCACTTATCCGGGTGCGACGTGGTAGAGCCTGCCGTCAACCGTGACACGATACTCGAGTGGCTGGCCGACGTGCCCGACCCAGAGATTCCGGTTCTGACGATTATGGACCTGGGGATCGTGCGCGACGTGGAATGTGGTACCGGCGTTGTGGTTTCACTGGCGCCGACGTACTCGGGTTGCCCTGCGACCGAGGTCATCGAGTCCAGTGTGATCGCAGCGCTGGAGGACCATGGCATCGCCAATGTGACTGTAAAACGCGTTCTTTCGCCGCCGTGGACGACTGACTGGATCAGCGATGCCGGTCGCGAAAAGCTTCGCGAGTACGGCATCGCACCGCCTGAGCGGGGCGGCAGCAAACGCGCATTGCTGCAGGGCCAGCGCCGCATTCCCTGTCCGCGCTGCGAATCGGAAAACACCGAACTGGTCAGTGAATTTGGTTCGACCGCGTGCAAAGCTTCGTATCGCTGCGCGGACTGCCTCGAACCGTTCGAGTATTTCAAGTGCATATGAGCGTATCGGAATGAGGCAATTTCATTCTCTCAAGGTCGCCGCGAAGCAACAGGAAACGCGGGACTCGGTACGCATCGCGCTCGATGTCCCCGCGGAACTGCAGCCGGCGTTCGAATTCCTGCCCGGACAGCACCTGCCGATTCA
>CAMYMP010000636.1 GCA_947259435.1 uncultured Woeseiaceae bacterium | reverse complement strand
GTCGCCAGTGCCGGCTCGGGCGTTATCGTTGACGCCGCGCGCGGTTACATATTGACGAATCACCACGTCGTTGAAGGCGCCGACGAGATTCAAATTTCGCTGATCGACGGCAAAATTCTGGATGCTGAGATTGTTGGCTCCGATGCGGCAACCGATATTGCGTTGATCAAAGTCGACGCAGAAAATCTCGTGGAAATGCCCATCGGTGACTCAGAATCTGTCCGCGCCGGGGATTTTGTGCTCGCGATCGGCAATCCGTTTGGCCTTGGTCATACCGTAACCTCGGGCATTGTCAGCGCGCTCGGCCGCACGGGCATCAGCCGCAATGGATACGAGGATTTCATTCAGACAGACGCATCGATCAATCCTGGCAACTCCGGCGGAGCACTCGTAAACATGCGCGGTGAACTCATCGGCATTAATTCGGCGATTATCAGCCGCTCCGGCGGCAATGTCGGGATCGGCTTTGCCGTGCCGACCGAGATTGCCGAGTCCATCATGCGCCAGATCCTCGACTTCGGCGAAGTTCGTCGTGGGCTCCTGGGCGTAACCATTCAAGCCATCGACCCCGAAGTCGCCGAAGCGCTCAACTCATCGGTTGACCGCGGCGCCCTGATCACGGAGATCGTGCCAGGTTCAGCCGCCGAACAAGCAGGCCTTAAGGTTGATGACATCATCGTTCGCGTCAACAGCAAGAGAATCACCGACGCGTCCGAGCTTCGCAATACGATCGGGCTAATGGGCTCCGGTGAAGATGTGCGCATTGGCTATATCCGCGACGGCAAAGAACGCAAGACCACAGCGAAACTGGGTCAGCTTCAACTCGCGCGCAGCGCTGGTACCGATTTGCATCCGGGTCTGACGGGCGCTCAATTTGCGACGTCGTCCACGAGCAGCGCGGGTGGCATTGAAGTCACTGCCGTCGAAGCGGACAGCCCGGCCGCGCAGCGAGGTTTGCGCGCCGGAGACATCATTATTCAGGTCAATCGGCGCCCGGTGCGCGACCTGGAGCAGCTTAGAGAGATCGCCGGAAATAACCGGATTCTGTTCCTGCTCGTGCAGCGCGGCGACAGAGCCATAATGTTGCAAATTCGCTAACAGGCCGGGCTCAAAATTTGGTGACAGTTCAATGCATTGCTGCGATTCTGAGTTATCCTGTGAGAAGCGATGTACACAGGTAAACTACCATCGAATTTCTTATGCACCCGGTCCGATTCGCAGCGCAGTATCTTCAAAGCAGCGTTTTTGCGCTCCTCTGCGGCGTCTTCTTGGCGCCAGCGGTGCACGCCACCCCCACCGAGCAGCAGCGCAAGATCTTTCTCAGCGTTTATCGGTCCGTCGAGCGCGGCAGCTGGGCCGCGGTTGATGCGCTCCCCGCTGAACGACAGCTGCTGCTGCAAAGCTACGTGCTCTGGCCGGACCTGCGCGCGGCCTGGTTTCGCGCAAATCTCGACAAGGCCGACCACGCCGAGATAGATGCTTTCCTCGAGCAGTATGGCGTCCTGAAGCCGGCTCGCGATTTGCGCTATCGATACGCGCTACACCTTGCCAGGACCGGGGACCTCGCCACTTACCTGAGCATTTACCAACAGTTCTACCAGGGCCTCGAAATTGCCAAACTCGACTGCATTGCTTTACGTGCCGAGATTGACGCAGGGCGCGGACCGCGCATCGTCAATCGCGCTGTCGATCTGTGGAAAGTGGGTGAAAGCCAGGTCGACGAATGTGATCCTGTTTTCGAACTTCTGGTGAATCAGGAACAACTCGAAGTTACCCATTACATCGAACGATTTGAACTCGCGATCGATGCACGAGAATTTTCAATGGCTCGCTGGCTCGGCAAATCGATCGATCAACGGCATATCGACATTGCCGGCCAGTGGCTCCAGGCACAAAGAAACCCGGAGTCCTTCGTACAACTCGCGAGCAGCTGGTCTATGCGATCGAGAGAGTGACTTACGACGATCCGGAGCTCGCGCTCAAACTATGGCGCCGTATCTCCAAAGGCAACCGTTTTTCAGCGAAGCAGGAATACCGGACTTCGCGACATATCGCGCTGTGGCTGGCACGGGATAACAAAGCGGGTGCCTACGCGCAGCTCACGGCCCTGCCCGCCGCGGCGCAGAACGACGAAGTACTGCGCTGGCGGGCACGCACCAGCCTTCGAGACCGCAACTGGAAGAACCTGCTTAGCGACATTGGCGCGATGCCGGAAAAAGAGCGCAGCGCAGAGGAATGGCAGTACTGGCGTAGCATCGCATTGCAGCACACGGACAAGAAACTCGAGGCAGAGGAAGCTTTGCGCGCCCTCGCAGCGGAGCGCAGCTACTACGGTTTCCTCGCAGCGGATGAACTCGGCCTTCCCTATACGTTTGACAGCAGCCGATTCGTTGCCGACGAGCAGACCATCACAAAGCTTGAGGCGCGGCCAGAACTCGTACGCGCACGCGAGCTGTTTCTTGTAGGACTCGACGGCCGCGGCAGATCAGAATGGGATGCTGTTATCCGCCATGTCGGACCTGACGAGAAGATGCAGGCCGCGATCCTCGCCCATCGCTGGGGCTGGCATTCTCGCGCGATCGCAGCCGCGGCGAGTGTCGGCGAATACGATGACCTGTCGCTGCGCTACCCGCTGCCGTATGACAGTACATTCCAGCGCTATGCCGAGGACGCGAGTATTTCGCCGACCTGGGCCTACGGCGTTGCGCGCAGCGAGAGCCTGTTCATGCGTGACGTGCGCTCGAGTGCCGGAGCGATCGGCCTGATGCAGCTGATGCCGGCAACCGGGCGGGACGTAGCAGAGGATCTACAGCTGCCCTATTCCGGTCTCGACACGCTGACCGACCCGGACAGCAATATTCGACTTGGCACGACGTACCTTGGCCAGATGGCCGAACGTTACGGCGGCAATCAGGTCCTTGCGACAGCTGCCTACAATGCGGGTCCGCACCGTGTCGATGCCTGGCTTCCCGACAAGGGAAGCATCGACGCACGCATCTGGATCGAGAACATTCCGTTCAATGAAACGCGTGCCTACGTGCGTCGTGTGTTGGCAGCAGATACGATCTTTCACTGGCGAATGACCGGTGAAGCAACATCCTGTTGCCGACCCTGTGGGCGCACTGCGTGCGTCCAAAATCGCTCCTGGCGATTTTGTCGCTGCGCTTTACTTCCGCTGAGCAGCCCCCCGACCGCTTTTAGCGAGATCACGCGCCGCGGCATAGAAGCACTCAAAATCGTCCTCACACGCTCGAAAGAGCGTTCGAAATTCGGGTAATCGGCCGTCGTACAGAATCATCGAGGCGAGACGTGCGTTATTGAGATCGTTGTTTAGCCAGTCCGGCGTTTCACGGCCCGATGCCTCCAGCTCGAGATTCAACGCTGCCGTCAGTCGATCGAGTCGCTCCTGTTTCCGGGTACGCATCGCTTCCACCTCAATGTCCAGCGCATAGGTCTTCGCGAGATCGTCGCGCGCGAGTTCGACGAGCTGCATGAGCCGCTGGCCAAGTTCACGTCCATCCTGGTAGGCGGCGAGTTCGTCAATTCTGCCGCGACTCTCGAGCCAGCGCTGAATGCCGAATTCCTCGACCGCGCTGGCGAAAGACTCGTTGAATCCTGAGTCACCCTTGACATAGAACTCCTGATGCGCCAACTCGTGGAAAAGCACCGCAACAAGGTCAACGTCCTCCCAACGCATCATTGTATTGAGTATCGGGTCGCTGAATCTTCCAAGCGTCGAGTACGCCGTCACACCGCCAACCGCAACGTCAAAACCTCGTTCCTGAAGTCTCGTCGCCTCGCGCCGCGCAGCATCTTCCGCAAAATATCCTCGATAATTCACGCAGCCCGCTACCGGAAAACACCACTGCGTGGGCTCCATCGAGAACTCGGGTGCGGCTATGACATTCCAGACGACGTAGTCGCGCTCAATGTCCGCATAGCTGCGGTAACTATCGTTGTCCGGAAGTTTGAGCTCGTCAATTGAGAATTGCCGGACGTCCTTAACGAGTTGCAGTCGCTCGGCCAGGTCTGCCGGTGTATCGCTTGAAGCGATGACATCATCGATGGGCTCGCGCTTGCTCATCACGTCGAGCTGGCCGCGCACAGCCTGCATGTAATAACAGCCCGGCAGGCAAACAAGAATGACAACAACGACAACAGCGCGGAGCAGCCCGCCATCGAACATCGGAATCATTGCTGCCCCTCAATGCTAGAATCGCTTGATGCAAGTGTACCTCGTCGGTGGTGCTGTTCGTGACGAGCAGCTTGGCCTGCCAGTAAAAGAGCGGGACTGGTGCGTCGTGGGCGCGTCCCCTGACGATCTTGTCAACGATGGTTATAAACAAGTCGGCAAAGACTTCCCGGTGTTTCTTCATCCGGAGACGGGTGAGGAATATGCGCTTGCGCGAACCGAGCGCAAGACCGCTGCCGGCTATCACGGTTTTGCTTTCGACACGTCGACAGACGTGACGATCGAGGACGACCTGAGCCGGCGTGATCTGACGATCAATGCCCTGGCCCGTGATCCTGACGGCAAGCTGATCGATCCATTCGGCGGCCTGCAGGATCTCGAGAAACGCCTGATTCGACACGTCTCGGATGCCTTCGTCGAGGATCCCGTGCGCATACTCCGCGCCGCCAGATTTGCGGCGCGCTTTGCGGACCTCGGTTTTCGAATTGCGCCGGAGACTCGGGATCTGATGCGGCAAATGGTCGCAAACGGCGAGGCCGATGCGCTCGTGCCCGACCGTGTGTGGAAAGAGACCGAGACGGCGCTGGCCGGGCCGAATCCGCATCTCTACTTCGAGGCGCTACGCGGGTGTGGCACTCTGAAGGTCGTTTTCCCCGAGGTTGATGCACTATTCGGCGTCCCGCAACCCCAAAGGTGGCATCCCGAAATAGACACCGGCCTGCACACCATGATGGTCATCGAACAGTCCGAAATACTCAGCGCGGACATCGAGGTACGGTTTGCGGCGCTCGTACACGCCGATCTGCCTTCCCATCCGGGACATGAACAGCGTGGTAACAAGTTGATCAGGAAGATGGCAGAGCGCCTGCCGATACCCCGGGCGTGCCGCGACCTCGCGGTGATCGTCGCCGAGTATCACACGCATTGTCACCGGGCCTTCGAGTTGAAAGACAGCACGATAGTCAAGGTCCTCGAGAAGACCGATGCTTTTCGCCGACCGGAGCGATTCGAACAGTTCCTTCTTGCCTGCGAGGCTGACGGGCGGGGCCGATTGGGCCTGGAGAACCGTGACTACGCTCAGTCCGCACTCCTGCGAACCGCTCTGGCCGCGGCGTCAGCTGTGGATGCTGGCAGCATCGCCGGCAACAGTGACGACGCAAAGATTGCGCAAGCCATAAGAGCGGCTCGCGTGCAGGCCGTGGGGCAAGCACGAAAAAAGCAGTAGTGCTGTTTGGTCACTAAAGTTTTCGGAAATGGCCGCCGCCGGCCAGAACTCGCCGCTCGTCAGCTCTGCTATCCACCCCGAACCAGCCGCTCAGACGCCAGGATTGAGCGAGCGTAGACGGCCGCTACTGACCCAAAGCGGCCGGTACGTAAATTCCAGAATTGACGTGATTTCCCTTTAAGGGCATAAAGTCTAGTTACGTCCGACAAGGGCAGACCTAGCCAAAACTAGGGCCGCAAAACCGTCGGTCCTCGCTTCCTCCGAGAAGCCGCGTACGACTCCTCTCTGGTCCCGAATACCGCCGGGTTGTTGATTTAACGAACATCAACAACAACGAGGGCGTGCTATGCAGCTGAAACTACCAGCCGTAAGGAGGCCAGAAATGAAGAGACTAATTACAAAGTTTTCGAGGTATGTCGCGTTGGCATTGCCGATGCTGATGATTTATTCGTCACCAGCAAATGCCGAATATGATTTTGAGGTGGTTAATTTTCCTGAATCTGTATTTACCAACGCGTTTGGCATCAATAATGCCGGGAAGGTCGTTGGTAACGCTGATGATGGTGTAATCGGATTCAGTTTCATGTACGACATGAAGCGCGGGACGTATACAACGATTAGTAATGAGTTTGGCGTGTTGGAAATCAGTAATTCCGGCGTGATGGTAGGGGACGTCGATGGCATGTGTGCCATTCGCGATAAGAAAGGCAACATCACAACGTTCGCTCCGCCTTCTTTTGGAGCTGGCTCTTTCTGCCAAGCCAGAGGAGTGAACTCGAATGACAAGGTTAGCGGATTTGAAATAGTCGCATTCGAAGAGTGGTTAGGCTTTATTTATGACTCGCAACACGGTACCTATGAAGAGTTTCTTCCCTCTACGCAGACCATTGCTCATGCAATCAACGCGCAAGGCCAGAACGTCGGCAGCGTTACTCTAGACGCTGATGCGGCATTCCCAGGCTCAGTCCCGGGTCGTTATGGCTACCTGCGCGAAACAGATGGATCTTTTAAGTACGTTGAGGTCAGTCAGAGTCTTCCAGGTCAAACCAGGCTTCGTGGAATCTCGGAATCCGGGCTGGTATCCGGGTTTTATCTCGATCCTGATACCTTTGAGTTCAAGGGTTACGTCACAACGCTTTCAGATAGCACTGGATTTGAGGCCATTACGCTGACTGATGACGAGGTGGTCTACCAGAAACCTTGCGACCCCAACTTACCGCCACCACCAGGACCGGAATACGAACTTTTCACCGATATGTTTACCTCACAGATCCGCAATGATGGTGTTGTCGTTGGCTCATGTGGAGATTTCTATTTTAGTCCCATAACTGGCGATCTCGTTTCCTATAACTATGGCTACATCGCCACGCCGGTTAAGTAGAATCGAAGTCGACGAATAGCGCCAGGGAGATTGAGTAAGACGGCCGTGTTGCCACGGCCGTCTTTCCATTGAACCTCAATGACACACCTGGACTTTGTACCTGATAACGAAAATTCCTTCTCACTTGCGGGGGTGGGGTGTCGGACCTGGCACTAATGCAGTTATTTCATGGCCTTATTGCAGCAACTTTTTAGTCGGAGCCGTAGAAGTACAGGTACAGCGAAAAGAAGGT
>CAMYMP010000635.1 GCA_947259435.1 uncultured Woeseiaceae bacterium | reverse complement strand
AGATCGTGGCGGCTGACGTTCTTCTAAAGAACGTTGAACGGCAGCTTCCATTTGTCTCTTCCCAGCGGATACAAAAGTTCCTCGGGAATGCCATCAGTACCCAGGATGATGCCGAGCAGGCCGCTCATGGTGGCGGCCTGATTGTCGGCGTCGAAGCCCATGCCGCTTGCCATATCGAGCGTGCGCTGAAAATCACCGCCGCCGTAGAGCAGCGCCAGTATCCCGCAGGCTCCGTTCAGATGTGCGTCGGCGGGCGGCCAGCCGAGTTCGTTGTAGTCGAACGTACCGTAGTAGTTCCTGGCCATCTCGGCTCGGGCTTTCTGCCAGTTGTTCGGGTACTGACGGTGCAGCCGTTTCATGTGCTCGACGACAGCAGCAAAGCGACTGCCGTCGGGAAGCGCAGCCGTGCCGATGTCGATCAGACGCTCGATGTCCTTCTCAAAGAACGCGGCACTGTACATCGCGGCATAGTGAACGGTGGGCTCCACGCCGAAGTCGTCACTCATGATCCTGGCGGCCCAGTCGGACTTCTGCGTCGCATAGTGGGTCATGCCAGGCGCAGTTACGGCCCATATTTCGTTGATCAATTGCGGGTCGATCTGGAACCAGTGCGGGTTGTAGTTCTTGTTCCCGGTGATCGGCGGGCCGTAGCCGGCGTGCATCAGTGCGAGGGCTGCGCGGTTCGCGATCCAGACCTTGTCACGCACATGGTGCTTCCAGGCGTCGGCAAGCTGCGCATAGGTCGGCTCGATGCCGTGCTGCTCCATCTGCAGCAGGTACATGTATTCGATGTCGGTGTCGTCGTCCGAGAAGGCGCCGTCCACCTCTTTGACAAGTTCGAGGGTGCGGCCGAAGCCGTAGGGGAAATCGTCCGGGCCCGGCTCATCGAGGAACTGAAACTCGTAGCTCAGGCCATAGATGTTGCCAATGATCTGGCCGAGCCAGGAGGCGTAAACTTTGTCCCGGTATTCCTTCACGCTTATGCGGGTCGTTTGAATTTTCTCGTCCAAGTCGGTATTTCGCTCCGCGTGGCACGACGCCAATGGCAGCATTGCGAGGCCGCAGACGGCAAGCGAAATCCTCATATTGCGCATTGCAAATCCTCGCTTCCGGGCATTTCGATGCCCGGCGCCTGGCGCAAAATTTGCCTGAAAACTGACAACGCTGTCATGTTGTCGGGGAAGATCTTGTGGTTTTTCGTAGTGACATGACCACAAATCCGTACCCAGAAAAAAATATATAGATCAGTAAGTTAGCACACATGTCCGGCGCCGGGTAGGCTGATTGTCGAAGAATCACCACAGACTGCTGTTAAGAGAAAGGGTTGACGGACCCGGCGAAACCTCGATAAAGTAAGCGCTTACATAATCTATTATAAAAACGCGACAATTCAAGAAATCCGATCGGGGGATCTCGCATGAAAGACCAGAAATTCAGTCCAACTTCTTTGGCAAAAGGCGTTGCCTTGGCACTCGGCGCGACGGCGCTGTCACCTGCAATAGCACAAGATGACACGATCGAAGAGATCGTATCAGTCGGTGTTCGCGGCAGCCTCACGTCCTCGGCGAACCTGAAGAGAGCTGCTCAGGGCGTCAAAGACGGCATCATCGCGGAAGACATCGGCAAATTCCCGGACACCAACCTCGCCGAGTCGATGCAACGCATCACCGGCGTGTCGATCGACCGCACCGAAATCGGTGAAGGCTCGAAAGTCACGGTTCGTGGTGTGGGTCCCGACTTCAACCTCGTCACGCTGAACGGCCGGCAGATGCCCGGCAGCGGTCTCGAGGCCACGGATGCCTCGAACTCGCGTTCCTTCGACTTCGGCAATCTCGCTTCGGAAGCCGTGTCGGCGATCGAAATCTTCAAGACCAGCCAGGCACGGCTGCCGACAGGCGGCATCGGCGCCGTGGTCAACATTAAGACCACCCGGCCGCTCGAGCAGTCGGATACGATCTTCAACCTGGGCGCGAAGATCGTGGCAGACGGGTCGGTTGAGAACGGCGACGACTATACGCCGGAGCTGTCCGGCATCTACAGCA
>CAMYMP010000634.1 GCA_947259435.1 uncultured Woeseiaceae bacterium | reverse complement strand
GCCTGGCTTTCTGGATAAGGCTCGCATTGCCGAACTCTACGAGCATTCGTTCCGTGCCAAGCGATACCAGCGATCGGGTCGATTGAATCAGGACATGTCCGGGCCGAACCAGCGGCGCCGGAAGCTCTTCCAGGACCGTCGCACCGGACTTGAGGTCTTGAATAATTTGTTTCAACGTGCAGGTACCGGCTTTACTTGTATCCGTTGCTGATCACACGGTGGCAGCATACAGCTCTTCCTTTTCGGTCGGGCCCGGGTAGTTGATCAGGACCGCTTTGTAAATGCCTTTGAAAACGAACAGGCTACCCGCTGCTGCGCCTATGAGGCCGTACCGGCGCACCAACTGCTCGATATCCTGGAGCGAGCCCGCCCCGCCGAGCACCGTCAGCGGGACAGTGACCAACTCGCGCACTTTGTCGATCAGCTTGAAGTCGTAGCCCTTCATTACACCGTCATTGTCGATTGAGTTGATCACGATTTCACCAGCCCCGAGCTCTTCCATCCGCTTCGCCAGGTCGACGACGCTGCAATCCGAATTCTGCGTCGCGTTCCTCGTCCACACATCGTACCGACCGCCTAGCCGGCGTTTCCGGACGTCCAGCACAACGACCACACTCTGAGTACCCAATTGTTCCGCGATCTTGCTGACAAGACTGGGGCTTTCGACGGCTGCGGAGCTAATCGCGACCTTCTCGACCCCCAGGCTCAGTATCCGATTTGCTTGTTCCACGGTCTTGATACCGCCGCCGTAACACAGGGGCATTCGACATTCGACCGCGAGATTCTTGATCATCGTGTAATCCGGTTCACGACCCTCACGCGTAGCGTCGATATCGAAAACCGCGAGCTCATCCACCTCCTTTTCATTGAAGATCTTCACCGCATTGATCGGATCTCCGACATACTTGGGGGAATTGAACTTAACGGTCTTGACGAGGCCTTTGTTCTTTACCAGCAAGCACGGAATGATTCGTGGGCGGAGCATACGTGGTACCTGACACCGGAGTTACGCAGCCATCGACATCTGCGCAAAATTCTGCAATAGGCGGACGCCACAATGATGGCTTTTTTCCGGATGAAATTGGACACCGAATATGTTGTCGCGACCGACTGCACTCGCGAATCTGCCGCCATACTCTGTCGTCGAAATGACGTTTTCGGCATTGTAGCATTCGAATACGTAGGAATGGAGGAAGTATAACCTCGCCTGATTGTCGAGACCGTCGAAAAGCGCGTGCCCGGACGCTGGATCCACGTTATTCCACCCCATGTGCGGAAGCGGCGTATCCGGTCCCAATCCTGACGCATCGAATTTTCGAACGACGCCGTCAATCCATCCCAGGCCGGAGCGGTGCCCTTCTTCGCTCGACGGCGCGAGCATCTGCATGCCAACGCATATTCCAAGCACCGGTACGCCGCGGTTGATCACCATTTCTTCAATCGGATCAAGTAATTGCGATGCCTCCAGTCTCTCCATCGCGTAGTCGAACGCGCCAACGCCGGGCAATATGATGCCGTTTGCCGATTTAAAGTCCCTGGCTTCGGTGGCAATTCTGAAGGGAATATTTTGTTTCTTGTAAACGTTCGCAAAAGCACTGACATTGCCTAGGCCGTAGTTGACGATCACGATCATCGTTTCGCCATCCTTTTGTCGAGGCCAAGTCCCGTCATTACCTTCGCCCCGAAATGGAACAGGTTTTGCTGCGACCTATAGTCGTCGATCGACTTGATCGGCGCGTTCATGTAGCGCTGTAGTTCATCGACCGAGATTCCTAGCTTTGTGGCAACGTACTCGAAATCGTGCATGATTGTCTCTTCGTCGTACGGCGGGACCGAGAGTCTTTTTAGCGCCTCTTCGCGTGTCATCTGCTTAGTCAGAATCAAACTCGAAAACTGCACTTTGCGCGTGTCGTAGCCAAATCTCTTCGGCAGCCAATATCCCTCATAGAACCTAGTAAATCGCGACTCGAAGTGTTTTTGCGGGTACTTTTGCCAGCCAAAGTGATCGGCAAGAAACTGCATCGCCTCTTCTTTTCGATAGGGCACGT
>CAMYMP010000633.1 GCA_947259435.1 uncultured Woeseiaceae bacterium | reverse complement strand
TCGACGCGCCTCGTACGCGGCTGGACCCACCTCGAAAGGCAAAAAGGTGGAATCGGACTGCGCGGGCCGGGTGAGACGCAGCTCGAATCCGACCGGCGTATGATCGGTGCGCGAATCAAACAGCTGAATTCACGGCTCGAACACGTCGATGCGCGGCGCACGATGAATCGTCAGAACCGGGTGCGCGCAGAAGTGCCGACTGTCGCGCTCGTTGGCTATACCAACGCCGGCAAGTCGACGCTGTTCAATGCGCTGACCGACGCCAGTGTTTATGTCGAAGACCAGCTGTTCGCGACGCTGGATCCAACCGTAAGGCGTCTCGAGTTGCCAAACGGCCGCGAGGTTGTACTGGCCGATACGGTCGGATTCATTCGCGATTTGCCGCATGAACTGATCGCGGCGTTCCGATCAACGCTACAGGA
Source organism: uncultured Woeseiaceae bacterium (assembly GCA_947259435.1). The sequence goes on along the minus strand of CAMYMP010000633.1, from coordinate 3,479 downwards.
GGCGCGCGAAGCTGATCTGATTCTGCACCTTATCGATGCAAGCGACGGCAATCGTTGGCAGCGCGTTCGGCAGGTCAACTCGGTCCTGAAGCAACTCGATGCGGATCGTGTGCCACAGATACGGGTGTACAATAAGATCGACAAACTGGATCGGAAGCCGCGAGCCACAAGCAACCGGGAGGGAGAGCGCCGAGCAGTGTGGCTGTCCGCAACGACCGGCGAAGGCCTACCGCTGTTGCTGGACGCAATCAGCGATCGTCTGCGACGCAAGACAATGCAGGGAGTTATACATCTGCAACCGACCCAAGGTCGGCAGCGCGCAAAACTTTTTGAGATCGGGGCTGTCCTCAAAGATGAGGCGTGCGATGATGGCGGCTGGAACCTGGAATTAAAGATGCCTGAGAGGGATCTGCGGCGCTTTCTGAAGCGCGAGAACCTCCCGGCTGATCGAACGAATCTGGAAACGGTAAGGACCCCTGGAAGCGAGATGATGGGGAGCCAAACGATCTTGATCAGATCGTGCGGAACTGGCAAAAGCGCCTGGGCAGTTTGCTTGGGGGCGGCGGTGGTGGTCGCGGCGTCGGCAGCGGTGGCGGCGGCTGGTTTCTGGTTATCCTGCTCATCATCGCCTGGGGTGTGACTGGTTTCTACCGCGTTGATGAGGCCGAGCGCGGCGTCGTACAACGTTTTGGTGCCTATACCGAAACGACTTTGCCAGGTCTGCACTGGCACATACCCTTTCCCGTCGAAACGGTCGACCTTGTCAACGCCAATGCCGTATCGAATTTCGCGTATGACACCGAAATGCTGACGGCTGATGAACAGTATGTCTTCATCGACATGGTCGTGCAGTACCGGCGCACCGATCCGGTCAAATACAGCTTTGAGGTCGTCGATCCGGAATCCACGCTGAAAGACGTCACCGAGAGCGCGCTGCGCGAGGTTGTCGGCACGACGACGCTCGAAGTGCTGGTTACAAGTCGTCGTGACGAGATCGCTTCGCGAACGCGCGACGTGTTACAGACCACACTGGACAGTTATGGTGCCGGATTAACAGTCACGTCTATATCTCTGGAGACTGTTAACTACCCCGAAGCCGTGCAGGCGGCGGTCGATGACGCGCAAAAAGCACGTAACGACAGCGAACGTTACAGCCTCGAAGCGGACGCATACGCGCGAGACGTTATTCCGAAAGCGCGAGGTGATGCCGCGCGTGTGCTCGAAGACGCGCGCGCCTATCGCGATCGTGTCATCGCCGACGCACAGGGTGACGCATCGCGTTTCGAAGCACTGTTGACCGAGTACAAAAAGGCACCGGAGGTTACCCGGGAGCGGCTGTACATCGATGCGATTGAAGACGTGTACGGAAGATCAAACAAGGTCTTCCTCGATGCCCAGGGCAGCGGCAATCTGCTGTATCTGCCAATCGACAAGATGCTGAATCAGGGTGCCCGACCGGCGTCGTCGGGCGACGGTACCCGGGCATCCGACTCGCCGAATCCGACTCAGTCGCAGAGTGACGTCAGAATCGAACCGTTGGATCCACGTGCCAGGAGGGAAAGACAATGACCAGCGGACGATTTGGATTCGTTGTCGTACTGGGTCTCGTCCTGGTCGCGCTCGGCTTATCGGCATTCACCGTGAACGAACGTGAGCTGGCGATCAAACTGCAGCTGGGTGAGGTCGTCAAAGCCGACTACATGCCGGGGCTGCATTGGAAGTGGCCGATCGTGCAAAATGTTCGCAAGTTCCCCAAGCGAATTCTGACCATCAGTGATCGGCCGGAACGCGTGTTCACGGCCGAGAATGAGGCTTTGCAGGTCGACTTCTTCGTCAAGTGGCGAATTGTCGACCCAGTGCGTTTCTACACGTCGACAGGTGGCTCGCAACTCGTTGGCGATGGCCGGCTGTCCGAGATCATCAAGAATGCCGTCGTCACCGAGTTCGGCAAACGCTCGGTTAAAGAAGCGATTTCAGTAGGTCGTGCGGAACTCATGCGCGACATGCTCAATACCGCCTCCGCTCCGGCTGAGGACCTTGGTGTCGAATTGATCGATTTTCGCGTCAAGCAGGTCGAATTCATGGATGACGTGAAAAACTCGGTCTATCAGCAGATGGCGGCCGAGCGTGCACGAATCGCGGCCGAACGTCGCGCTGAGGGCCGGGCTGCCGCAGAAGAAAAACGGGCCGGTGCGGACAAGGAGCGCACGATCATCCTTGCTGACGCCTACAGGGACGGGCAAATCATTCGTGGTGCTGGCGATGCGCGCGCAGCCGAGATCTACGCGAATGCCTATAACAAAGATCCGGAGTTTTACGCGTTTTACCGCAGCATCGACGCCTACCGCAAGTCGATGGGCAAGTCCGGAGACCTTCTCGTGTTGTTCCGTTACCTGAATCGATCGGACGGTAGCCGGTAAGCGCCGACGATCGTGTACTGGACGGAGATCCTGACAGCTGTAGCGTTGCTGCTGATCATCGAGGGCATGCTGCCGTTCGTTGGCCCGGATCGATACAGACAACTGGTGGCGCAAATTGCGCAACTAAGTGACAATTATTTGCGCGCGTTCGGCCTGGGTGCAATGCTGGCCGGGTTGTTGCTGCTGTTTTTTGTCCGAAGCTGATAATCGGAAGAACCATGGGTAAGAACGTCGTTGTCATCGGCACCCAGTGGGGTGACGAAGGCAAAGGAAAGATCGTCGATCTGCTGACGGATCGTGCCTCTGCCGTAGTCCGGTTTCAGGGAGGGCACAACGCCGGTCATACGCTGGTGATCGACGGTGAGAAGACTGTCCTGCACCTGATTCCTTCAGGGATTCTTCGCGATGGCGTGAGCTGTCTAATCGGCAATGGCGTTGTGCTTGCGCCGGACGCGCTGATTACCGAAGCCAATGCGCTCGTTGCCAAAGGCGTGCCGGTATTCGACAGGCTGAAGATCAGCGCAAATTGTCCTCTGATCCTGCCATCGCACGCGGCCCTGGATCTGGCGCGCGAGGAATCAAAGGGAGCTGACGCTATTGGTACGACGGGGCGCGGTATCGGTCCCGCCTATGAGGACAAGGTATCGCGCCGGGCACTGAAAGTTTCGGATCTGTTTGTGCGCGAGAATTTCGCGTCCAAGCTGGAAGAAGTCCTCGAGTATCACAATTTCCTGTTGCAGAATTATTTTCACGCCGCGCCGGTAGATTTTTCGAAAACGCTCGATGACGTACTAAAAGCAGCTGAAGTGATCGTGCCGATTGCGGTGGATGTCACTCAGGCTCTCCAGGATTTCGCGGATGCAGGCAAGAGCATAATGTTCGAAGGCGCGCAGGGTACGTTTCTCGACGTCGACCACGGCACCTATCCGTTCGTGACATCGTCGAATACGGTTGGCGCGGCCGCCAGCACTGGCACCGGTGTCGGACCGCGCGATCTCGATTACATACTCGGCATCGTCAAGGCATACACGACTCGCGTAGGGGCTGGCCCGTTTCCGA
>CAMYMP010000632.1 GCA_947259435.1 uncultured Woeseiaceae bacterium | reverse complement strand
CCGAAACGTATGGAATTCTCCAGGCTGGCCGATCAGGCTTTTTTTCGCGTGCTCGAGCGCATCGTCGTTGTTGCCCAGACGCTGTTCGGCAATTGCCAGAAAGAAATACCAGTAGGGCCCCGACGGATGTTCCGGTGCCGTTGCGAAATTCTCACGCACCAGCTGCAGGCTTTCCCTGGCGCCTTCCTCGCCACCCGTCAGCGCCAGCAACAGTGCAAGGTAGCCTCGGGAAATGAGGTTCAGCGGCGCCATCTCGACGACGCGCCGCAGCGCCAGCGCCGCGCGGCGACTCTCACCCAGATTTTGCCAGACGACCCCTGCGTTCTCGAGTACGTCGATGTCATTTGGCGCCTGCTGGTAGGCAATCTCGATTTGCGTGCGTGCTTCCTCCGCGCACGCCTCGTAATCCGGGCAGATGCGCGTCGTCATCTGTTGCGCGAGCAGCATGGCCAGCGCCGCCCGCGCGTCGTGATAGTCGGGGTCGATTTCCAGAGCCTGTCGCAGGTAATCGCAGGCATCCATGATCCCCTGCGGTGTGAAGTTCGTCAGCCAGAAGTGATACGCCTTCTGCACCAGGCCCCAGGCATCGAGCTGGTACTCCTCGACTGTGCCAGCCATCAGCGTTGCCGCCAGCTTCACCTCGCCGAGTACGGCGCCAACGATGCATTTCGCGATGTCGTGTTGAACCTCGAACAGATCCTCGAGTTCGCGGTCGTAGGTGTGCGCCCAGATCTCGTCGTCTTTTTCCACGTCGGTCAGTTGCGCGATGACGCGGATGCGATTGCCGGCGCGACGCAGGCTGCCGGTAAGCACGTAGCGAGTATTGAGTTGTTCGGAAACTTTCTGGATGTCCGCCTCACCGCTGCGGAATCGATACGACGACAGGCGCGAGCTGACGCGGATCTTCGGCACCATCGTCACGTGTGCGATGACTTCGGACGTGATTCCCGCTGCAAGAAACTCGTCGTCCTCATTCTTCGACAAAGTGTCGAACAGCAACACCGCGAGTGAATATCGCTTGTCATGCAGGGGTCCGGCAGATTTCGCGACGTCGTTGACCGGCTCCGCCGATGCCTCATCTTTTCGCCGGGCCGCCCGACTCAGGATCGGCGCCAGCACGAAGCGCAAGCCGCCGTAAAACAGGCCGGCTATGACCGTCAGCGCCGCAACGGCGGACAGGGCTGCCTCGTTCTCGGTGAGCCAGCGGACGAGAGTGTCGACTATTTGCACTACCAGTAACTTCTTGTTTTTATGCGCGAAGTATAGACTACTCGCCTAATACAAGCATCGTTTCGTGGTAGCGTTTTTTCGGCGCCTGCGCGCAAGCCGAAGGCCATGCTCGACCCATTGCGCAAGCCGTCTCTGATATTCTTTTCGGGATTTACACTGTTTAAAGCACTTTTGCTGCTGCGGAGTGTACGCAGCAATAGGTAAGAGCAACGATCCAACGTAAAATATAGCCTATGCCCACCCAGGAATGGTACGCACAGCTTATAAAACCGTCCTGGTCACCTCCTGCGTGGCTATTCGGTCCGGTGTGGACAGTTCTGTACGCCATAATCCTGGTGTCTTTCAGCACGGTTTTTTATAAAGCGTTTACGAAACAAATTCCGTGGCTGGTCGCCTTACCGTTCGCGCTCAATCTCGTTTTCAATTTCGCTTTTACGCCCATACAGTTCGGGCTAAAAAACAACCTGCTCGCTTCGCTCGATATTCTGCTCGTCCTCAGCACACTTATCTGGGCACTGGCCGCGATCTGGCATGCAGCCCCCGAGCTTCGCTGGGTCGTGTACGCAAATGTCCCCTACCTCCTGTGGGCTTCGTTTGCGACCGTACTTCAATTGACGATTACGTACCTAAATCGATGATTCTTGATCGAATCTATCGTCATTCAGCTCAGCGTGTTTGGCTAACAGGCCGAGGTCCTTACTTCGGCCGGAAACGACTGCCGTAAGCCTTACGGTCACTGCAGGCTCGCCATTTCCATGCGCGAAAACGGCAACTCGAAGCGGCAATTGCCGTGTTCTGACTTGGGTGTCATGAGCAGGATGAA
>CAMYMP010000631.1 GCA_947259435.1 uncultured Woeseiaceae bacterium | reverse complement strand
GGCTTTCTATAGGTATAGCACAGAGCCGACTCCACCGCGGGTCTGAGAAATCTGCTATACAGGTATCAAGAGAATAAAAAAAAGGCTAAATAGATGATCTACGACAATATTCTGCAGACTATCGGTAATACGCCGGTCGTTCGTCTCAATCGCATGGGCCCGGAACATGTCGAGCTCTACGTCAAGGTCGAATCGTTCAATCCACTGGCGTCGGTCAAAGACCGACTTGCGTTTGCCATCGTCAACGATGCCGAACAGAAAGGCACGTTACAGCCGGGCCAGACAGTCGTCGAAGCAACGTCGGGGAATACCGGAATTGCCCTCGCAATGGTTTGCGCGGCGAAGGGGCATCCGTTTGTCGCAACAATGGCCGATTCGTTTTCGGTCGAGCGCCGCAAGATCATGCGCGGGCTCGGCGCAAAGGTGATACTGACGCCGGCTGCCGAACGCGGTACGGGTATGGTCAGGAAAGCCGAAGAGCTTGCCGAGAAATATGGCTGGTTTCTGGCGCGCCAATTCGAGAATCCCGCAAACCCAGAGTATCACGCGCATACGACGGGACCGGAGATTCTTCGCGACTTCGCGGGCAAACGACTCGACTATTGGGTGACGGGATACGGCACTGGCGGCACGATGAGCGGTGCCGGCAAAGTGCTCAAGGCGGCACGGCCGGACCTGACGATCGTCGCCACCGAACCTGCGGGGGCCGCGCTGCTCGCCGGCGCCGAGTGGGCGCCGCACAAGATTCAGGGCTGGACGCCGGACTTCATTCCCGGAGTGCTCGATCGAGAAATCTACGACGAACTCCTCTCGGTCAGCGACGATCGCGCCATAGAGGTCTCCCGCGAGCTGTCGCATCGCGAAGGGATATTCACTGGAATATCGGCCGGCGCCACGCTTGCGTCAGCGCTCGACGTGGCCACAAGCGCACCCGAAGATTCGGTCATCCTGGCAATGCTGCCGGACACCGGGGAGCGTTACCTGTCGACGCCGCTTTTTGAAGGGGTTAACGAGGGTTCTGACGACGACTGGCTCGAATCTCTGTGAAGTCCTGATTCGTCCCGGCGCCAGGCCAAACCCGCGCCCGATTGCGGGCGGTTGCTTATTGAATCGCCGGCGCCTGTATCTGTGCGAGTTTGACCGTAATTCGATGAATCTCGGGCGGAAATCGCCTGCACTTGAGACCCAAGTCACAGCCGGATATGCGGCTAGCTGGCATCGTGTGTGATCCGGGCGAGAGCCTTTCGACACGGAGCCAGCGTTGTCAGCCGATCTGCACAACCTGCAAACAAGGAAGAATATCGGCAAAGCGAAAGGGCTACTGCATTCGCTCGTCCCCAGAGCCCAGTGTTTCTGTTTTTACGATGCCGAACGCCAGTGCGTCTGGAGTTCGGACGGCGCCGATGACTACGAAATCGATAACTTCGTTTCCGATCTTCCCGAAGAAATGCTCAGCGGACCAGACCCTGAGACCGAAGGCATAAGGCGCACGCTGACGTCCGGCCGAACCTTGCTGACGTTTCCCGTATGCACCGAAAATGAATCGCGGCTGGGCTTGCTAGTCGTTGTCTTTTCCAGAAATGCCGGCAAGTCGTCATCCTTCAATCCCAAAACGGTAGCCAACATCCTGGCCCCTGCGCTGGAGCTGATCGGTGAGGGTCTGATCATGAGTCAGCAGCTGCACGACAGTGCACGACTTGTCAACGAGGTTGAAAAAGAACTGACACTGGTCTACGAGATCGACGAAAAAATTTATGGGTCCTCACGCAGCCACGCCGGTCTGGCGCAACTCGTTGGACAGAGCGGCCGTTTTTTGAGTATCGCATACAGCGTATTGTTGATTCCCGGAAAACGTATTCGCGTCAGCGCCACGCACTCGAGCTGGAAAAATGTCAATCGCAAGATGGTCGACCGGTACCTCGTCGACCACATGCTCCCCAAGCTCGAAGGTAAACGCTGGCCGGCCGTCTTCGAGATTCCGGGCATCGACGGCGCAGAAAATGCGCCGGAGCAGGGCTTCCAGACCTTGTTGTGCCCGCTGCTCGATAATCACGGTAATCTCGAGGGCGTATTGGCGCAGCTCGGTCGGGTAAACGGCGAAGAATTCACGACGCAAGAACGCCGGTTCATGGCGCACATCGTGCGCAAAGTCGAATATGTCATTGAGCAGTCGTTTGACTCCATGACTGGACTCATGAACCGATCAGGCTTCGAGGCGCAGCTGCACGAGTCAGCCAAGACCCTGCAGGGCAGCAACGACACCCACCAGCTTATTTATTTCGACCTCGACAATCTGCAGCTCGTCAATGACACCTTCGATCAGGCCGCCGGCGATGCGGTCATCATCGGTTTTGCCCGGCTAGTGGAGCAGGACTTGCCGCGAAACGCTGTCGTATCCCGGCTGACTGGCGACGACTTCTGCATCTTGCTGACGCAGGCAGACGGTGACAAAGCGATGGAGTTGGCAGAGGAGGTTCGCGACAGAGGCCGGGCCTTGCGTTATCTCGAGGGCGACAAATCGCTGCAGGTGACGATGAGTGTCGGCATCTCGGAATTCAGCGAACGAACCGAAGACACAGGCAGAGCATTGACCACGGCGCGCATGGCCTGCGAGTCGGCGAAGAGTCATGGCCGCGACCGCATCGAGGTCTATGACGATCAGAACCTGAGCATCATTCGCCGCCATGACGACATGCAGCTCGTGTCGCAGATTCAACAGGCTCTCGATGGTGACGAATTTGAACTGCTTGCGCAGCCTATTACGAGTCTCAAGAATGAAGGTGGGCGGCCGCGCTTCGAAATCCTGCTGCGCATGAGGGACAGCGACGGGGAGAACATTCCGACCAGCGCGTTTTTCTCGGCTGCCGAGCGCTACCAGTTGATGCCGCAGATCGATCGCTGGGTTACCTCAACGACGATTGCTGCGCTCAGCGAGCATGTGGACCTCGTCAGAAAAAAGAAAGCGATCTTTTCTGTCAATCTGTCCGGCCAGTCGCTGAGCGATGACGATATCCTCGAATTCATCGAGGAAGAAATTAAAGAGAGCGGAGTCGCCGCCGAGATGCTGTGCTTCGAAGTGACCGAATCCGCGGCGGTCTCGAACCTCGACAAAGCCCAGGCGTTCATCGACGAACTGCGTGAACGCGGTTGCACGATCTCGCTCGACGATTTCGGCGCGGGACTCAGCTCCTTCGCATATTTGAAGAACTTCAACGTCGACACGCTCAAGATCGACGGCGGCTTTATCCGCGACATCACGGAGAATCGAATTTCGGAATCGATGGTCGCTGCAATTACTCAGGTCGCGAAGGTCATGAAACTCGAAACTGTCGCGGAATACGTCGAAAGCAAGAAGACGCGCAAGCTGATTACCGAACTGGGGGTCGACTACGCTCAGGGGCACGCGGTGGGTAAGCCTGTCCCGCTCGCCGAAGCGCTCCAGTCCTTGTCCGATATTCCGAAGAAGTCGACGGCCTAGAACACCCCGGCTTCGAGCCCGGCCGCCATCGTAAGCCCGAGTTCTGCACACTCGGCCAGTCGCGACTCATCGAAATCGCCGGCGATCAGTACCGGATCCTGCACCTCTTTTACGGCGAGGCCGGTCAGTATCCGTCGCATGCTGCTGATCGCACCGCTGCCGTCATTGCCGGCACGCACAAAGAGGGCAAATGGCCGACCGTTAATCTTGTCAACGCACTCATAGAAAACCCGGTCAAGAAAATACTTCATCGCACCGCTCATGTAACCGAAGTTCTCCGGGCTGCCTAGGATGAATGCGTCGGCCCAGAGCAGGTCGTCGGCATCCGCCTCCAGTGCGGTCAACGCGCGTACTTCGACGCCGTCGACGTCGGAGCTCGACGCGCCGCGAATGACCGCGTCCGCCATTCGTGAGGTCGTGCCGGACTGAGTATGGAAAACGATGAGCAGGTGTTTAGACATAGCGGTGCCGCCTTTCCCGAGCAGGCCCAGTTTACCGCGTGGCAGTCATCATCAGGTAGACGGACTGATAGACTCGATTTATGGGAGCCTCGCAAAACGATGAAATCGTAACCGCTACCCGCGCCCTGCCCGACGAACTCCAGGAGGTTGCCGGCCGATGGTTCGATCGCCTCGAGAAAGAGCAACACAATCGGGGCCTGTCCAGCGACGTCATTCCGGCGCTGGCGAGACTCGTCGTGTGCAGCGATTTTGCGGCAAATACTCTGCTTCGTGAGTGGCCGTGGTTTGTCGAAGCGCAAGGCTCGATCGGCGATGTCCCGGACAGGGCCCTGCTCCGGCAGTTCGTGGATCAGGTCAAGCAAAGTGAAGAAGGCATTGAGGCGGTAAAGGAGCAGCTGCGCCGGTTCCGCCATCGATTCATGGTGCAGGTCTTGTGGCGGGAAATCGCGGGCATTGCCACACTCGAGGAGACTTTGCTGGCGCTGTCAGATCTCGCCGACGAATTGTTGGACGCGGCCGCAGGATTCGCCGAGCGCCAGCTGCGGGTGCGATTTGGAGTCATACGCAACGAGGACGGTGAAGTCGTCTCGATTGTCATTCTCGGCATGGGCAAACTCGGCGGCAGCGAGCTGAATTTTTCATCCGATATCGATCTTATCTTTCTGTTTCCGCGGGGCGCCGACAGCGACGGCAGAAAAAGCCTGAGTCCCCAGGAGTATTTCACACGACTTGCACAACAAATTGTCGTGCTCCTCGACGAGGTGACAGGCGACGGTTTTGCATTTCGGATCGATACCCGCTTACGCCCGTTCGGTGACAGCGGTCCGCCAGTTGTCGGTTTCGCGGCGCTGGAGGCCTACCTGCTGCAGCACGGCCGCGACTGGGAGCGCTATGCCTACGTCAAGGCTCGCATCGTCGGCCCGCAGCCGCCGGCAAGCGTGGCCGAAGAACTGCAGCAGAATCTGATTGTGCCGTTCGTTTACCGCCGCTATTTGGACTATGGCGTCTTCGAGTCGTTGCGGGACATGCAGCGATTGATCGCGACCGAAGTGAGGCAGCGGGACATGGCAGACAATATCAAGCTGGGCCCCGGGGGCATTCGTGAGATCGAATTCATTGTGCAGTCACTGCAACTCGTTCGCGGCGGCAGTCGACCCGAATTGCAGGAACGCAAATTGGCGCATGCTTTGTCGAAGCTCGTCGGCCGGCGCGGTTTGAGTCAGCAGGATGCGAAGCAGTTGCGCGAAGCCTACGAGTTCTTGCGGCGCCTCGAGAATTTCATTCAGGCAATACGCGATCAACAAACCCACGAGCTGCCAGTCAATGGGCTCGACCGCGCTCGATTGTGCCTCGCGATGCGATACGCAGACTGGGACGCACTCTGTTTTGATCTTGACAAGCACCGCAGCAAGGTAACGCGGCAGTTCGAGGCGATTACGTTTCGCGATGCTCCACAGAGCGGAGACCGGTTGAAGCGGATCTCAGCGCTGTGGGACCACTACGCCAGCAAAGAGGAATGGATCGAACTGCTCGACGACGAGGGCTTTGTCGACTCGACGGCACTGGCGGATCAACTGGTCGCGTTCGCTAACGCAACCGCAACGCGACAGGTCGACAAAACGGCGCGGCGGCGCCTGCAGCGGTTTGTTCCGCATCTGCTGTTGCTAATCAAGCAAAGCGAACAGCCGTCGGCCGCGTTGCGGCGAATTCTGGCCGTCGTCGCCAGGATACTGCGGCGCAGCGCGTATCTTGCACTATTGAACGAGAACGAGCAGGTGATGGCACGGCTTGTCAACCTGTGCGAGCGCAGCGCCTATATTGCCGGGCAGTTAGAGCGATACCCGGTGTTGCTGGACGAGCTTCTCGACCCGCGGGTCTTCAGCGTGCAGGTTTCACGCGACGATCTCGAGGCGGAGCTGCAGGAGCGTCTGCGGTACAGCCATGACGACGACAGCGAGGCGCAAATGACGCTGCTGGGCCAGTTTCAGCGCGCAAACCTGTTTCGCATCGCGGTTGCCGATCATACCGGCAATCTGCCGATCATGAAGGTCAGTGACAGCCTGACCGAACTTGCCGAAACCGTTCTCAGTCACGCGCTGCACGTTGCCTGGCAGGACATGACGGTCAAACATGGCGTGCCACAATACGTCGTCAATGGTGAGCGAATTGACGCCGGCTTTGCGATTATCGCCTACGGCAAACTCGGTGGACTCGAGTTGTCCTATGGTTCCGACCTTGACCTTGTTTATCTGCATGACTCGCATGGCACCCAAAAAAAAACGAGCGGCGACAAACCGCTGGAGAATTCGGTGTTCTTTATTCGCCTCGTGCGTCGTCTGGCGCATTTTCTGACGACGCAGACGGGGTCGGGCATGCTTTACGAAGTGGACATGCGGCTGCGGCCGGATGGTCAGTCCGGACTTCTGGTCAGCAGTGTCGATGCGTTCGAGAAGTACCAGGAAGAGAATGCCTGGACTTGGGAACATCAGGCTCTGCTGCGCGCAAGGCCGGTTGCCGGTAGCATGGCTATTGCAAACGAGTTTACGCGCATTCGTGCCGATACCCTGTCGGGAAGAGTTCGCCGGGACAGTCTTCGTGACGACGTTGCGGCAATGCGCCAGCGCATGCGGGCACAGCTCGACAAGAGTGATCCGCGGCGTTTTGATCTGAAGCACGGTGTCGGCGGCATCGGCGACATCGAGTTTCTCGTGCAGTACCTGGTGCTTCTCAATGCCCACAACCATCCGTCGGTGTTTCACTACTCGGACAACATCCGTCAACTCGAGGCGCTGGCTGCGGCAGGCTGCATCGAAGAGAAGACATCATTGCAGCTGCAGGAAGTCTACAAGGCCTACCGCTTGCGATTGCATCACTTGATTCTCGACGAACAGAAGCCACTCGTCTCGCAGGGCGATTTCGAATCCGAGCGAGCGTATGTCAAAGAGCTTTGGCAACAAACATTTGACACCGCCTCGTCATAGCCGAAGCTACGGCCATAGGCTTATACTTTGCGTTCCCGACACTACAGATCAGGACGGCTCGTGGCACCCAAAGCAGGCACCATCGACCAGGACCTAATTCCCGCGAATTCACAGCATCGCTATCAGGTCAGGCAGCGTGATTTGCCGCTGTCCTGTCCGATGCCGGGTATGTACTTGTGGAATTCGCATCCGAAAGTATTCCTGCCCATCGAGGATACGGGTGAAGCGAAATGCCCGTACTGTGGTGCCCAATACCTGCTCGGTGAGGACTAATTGAGAAATAAGGCTATTGTCGGTTAAAACGCCTTAAAAATCGGCTAACAGCGGTGATCGTCGCAATTTCTGGACTATCGAGTAATTTCTTCCTAAAGTTGGGCCGGAAACAGGAATGATTCGAAAGAGTAGCTAAAAATCGCAAAAATCTATGAAATGTTCCAAAAATCGCGAAAATGTAGAATATTCGGGCAACGTCCAGAGCAGGGCCCGGGCGGTATCGGTGCATCAGTTGATTTTTCCGGCGAGAATTCTGCGCGACATCGCCCAAAAATCCAGAAAAATGCCCTAAAAAAGCAGCGATATGTACCAAAATTCGACAAAACGCATATATTTTTTTAGGTGGAAATTCCGGCTGTAACCGTGCGGAAAAAAAAGGCGAAGATCTCCGGAAATTCGCTTAAAATCTGTTAAAAAGACGGTATCAGGCTGTAAATTACGCAAAATGAGCGGTTCCATGACATTTCTGAAAAGACGCTGGCGGCGACATTGACCGAGACCGTCGAAAAAACCGCGACTGGCGCCATACTCTACGACAGACAGATCATCGCCGAGATCGATGATGCGCGCTTTCGTCCGGCAGGCTGGCTACATGCGGAGTCTGTGCACGGCACGCTCGGATCTGCCGGGCGTGGTAACACGCTGTATGTTGGCAATGTGCCACGGCAGTTCGTATTACGGCACTTCATGCGCGGTGGGCTGGTCGGCAAAATGGTCCGGGATTCCTACATTTGGCGGGGCGAGGACAAGACGCGTTCATTCGCCGAGTGGCGCATGCTGGCTAAAATGGCCAGCAAGGGACTGCGGGTCCCGCGACCAGCCGCAGCGCGTTACCAGCGACGTGGTTTCCTCTATAAGGCTGACATTATTACCGTTCGCATTCCCAACGTCGTGCCTCTGTCGGAGGCAATTGCGGCAAAGCCGAAATCGGCAGAGTTCTGGGGGTCATTGGGCGAGGCCGTGCATGAGTTTCATGCCGAGGGTGTGCATCATGCGGATATGAACGCTTATACCCTGCAGATCGACGATGATGGCGATTTGTGGATGCTCGATTTCGATCGCGGCAGCTTCCTGCCCCCGGGACCCTGGCAGCAGCGGACACTGAGCCGGCTGCATCGATCGTTACAAAAGGTCGTCAGGCTGAACCCGACGCTGCATTTTCGGGCCGATAACTGGGAACAGTTTCTGAGCGGTTATTTCACGGCATCCAGGTCGGCATAGTAGTCGGGATAAGTTTCCGGCAGGCCTTTGAACTTGCGATGCGCCCAGAGGTATTGCTCGGGACAGCGACGCACCTGATCTTCGAGCACATGAATATACTTCATCGTATCGGCGATGACGTCGTCGCTTGGAAAATCCGTCAGCGGCGGCAATATCCTCAGATGGTAACGACCATTCGACAAGCGTTCCGGAAAATACGGTAGCGTTACTGCCCTTCCGAGCCGCGCAAGTGTCGATGTGGCCGTGGTGTGCATTGACGGCACGCCAAAAAACGGTATCAGTTCCGCGCCTTTCCGATTGTAGCTCTGATCGGGCGCGTACCAGACGATGCCGCCCTTGCGAAGTCTGCGCACCATCGATTTGATATCCCGTTTTTCGATAGTACTTGCGGCCGAACGCTCCCTGCCCGTGCGCAGAACTTCAGTTACGAATGCACTGCGGCCCTTGCGATAGACGGCGTCAAACGGCGGAATGATAAGGCGCAGCACGCGGCCGCTGATCTCAAGCGTCGTGAAATGGGCGCCAAGCAGGATGACGCCTTTGCCGTCGTTGACGGCTTGCAGCACGTGATCGACTCCCTCGACCGTCGTCAACGCTGCGAGATGTTCGTCTGATGCCCAGCGTCCGAGCCCCATTTCGATCAGCGACATACCAAGCGCGGCGAAGTGTTGTTTTGCCAACTCATTTCGCTCCTCGACTGCGAGGTCGGGGAAACACAGTTCGATATTGCGCCGGACGATCGCGCGCCGGGTGCCGCCAAGCAGATGGCCGAATGCACCGACCCCCCGACCTATTGCAAGACTTAGCCGATGTGGCAGCCAACAGACGATTCGCAGCAGACCGAGTCCTATCCAGGTCGGCCAGGTTGCCGGAGCGAGGTAGCGGTGCAGAGGTTTTCGAATTGCGGCCATCGCCGCTGCAGCTTATGAACAGTGGCTGGCCGAGTCCAGCGTTTTTGTCGTTTCGTTGCAGCTTTACTCGGACATGCCGTCGACGTAGTCGTCGCTGCTGCTCATCGTGTCAGCGGCTGCGTCGTCGTAGGGTGCTTCGTCGGTTTGGATGCCGACGTGGAATGCTGCGAAGCCCGGCATTACGACCTGGTTTCGCGCCATGCCGATGATGCGGCCGGAGTAAGGCGAGCGCAGTTCGGATCTCGCGTTATTCATC
>CAMYMP010000630.1 GCA_947259435.1 uncultured Woeseiaceae bacterium | reverse complement strand
TGGATTCCAACTAGGGCGCGAACCCCGCATGCAGCCGCCCCTGTCATTGTATGTGCACTTGCCGTGGTGCGTCCGCAAGTGTCCTTACTGTGATTTCAATTCTTATTCAGCGGGCAGCGATGCGCCGCGAGACCGCTACCTCGATGCCCTGCTGGTCGACCTGCAGCTCGAAGCGGAGCGCGCCGGCAATCGCGAACTGATCAGCATTTTCCTGGGTGGCGGCACGCCGAGCCTGTTTACGCCGGCGCAGATTTCCCGGTTGCTCGACGCGGTTGATCGCGACTTCGCGATTGCCGAAGACGTCGAAATTACGATGGAGGCGAACCCGGGCACGGTCGAGTGTGGTGACCCGGCAGGCTACCGCGCAGCGGGCGTCAATCGGCTATCGATCGGCGCACAAAGCTTTGCGGCTGATTCGTTGCGAGTGCTCGGCCGCATACACAGTGTCGATGACATTGCTCACGCCGTGAACGCGGCGCGCGCGGCCGGGTTTACAAACATCAATCTCGACCTGATGTACGGTCTGCCCGGACAAACTGCCGCTGCTGCAGTCCTTGATATCGAACGGGCAGTCGACCTGCAGCCACAGCACCTGTCCTGGTATCAGCTGACGCTCGAACCGAACACGGTGTTTCACGCGCGGCCGCCGGCGGGGCTGCCGGACAGCGATTTGAGCTACGAAATTCAGGACCGTGGCCAGCGACGCCTGGCGGACCTTGGCTACGAACAATATGAAGTGTCAGCGTATGCCCGCGAGGGCCGGCGGTCAGCGCACAACCTCAACTACTGGCAGTTTGGCGATTACCTTGCAGCCGGCGCCGGGGCGCACGGCAAATACTCCGATACGACGGGTATCTGGCGGTATGCAAAGCCGGCTAACCCGAAGCAATACATGGAGTTTCTGGAGTGCGGTGATGGCACACCCGAACTCAGGTCAGTGTCGGCAGCCGAGCGGCTCTTCGAGTTCATGTTGAATGCGCTGCGCCTCTGCGATGGATTTGACGAGGCGCTGTTTCAGGCGCGAACCGGCCTCGCCGTCGAGATATTGCGAGAGCGGATGGAGCCGGCCATCAAAAAGGGGATGATCACGTCAGCGGCAGAGAATTTCTGGCGGGCGACGCCGCGCGGACAGCGTTTTTTGAATGATTTACAGGCCGAGTTTCTGCCGAAGTAGGTCGCTGATTCTGTCCGGGCCGCAAATGCCTTTATGCACAACATGACGCGGATGCCTGTATTTTCAGTGCAAGAGACGACCCATCTCACTCTAAGTATCGAGAAGCCCATCTAAATTGTTGATTTTATTGGTCTTCTGAAAATGGACACAAAATGGTCATATTAACAACGGTGCTTGGAAATCCGCACCTTAGGCCACTGACTCAATTTTCTTCCACAGACTTATCCACAGGATCTGTGGATAAGCCGGGCGGCCAGTCGGGGGCTTGCGGTGCTGCCTGCTTCACTATATATTACGCGCCCTTTTCGCACTCTCGAGTGCTTTTGGAGAGCAAGACATGAAAGCCGACATTCACCCCAACTACGCCGATATCAAGGTGACCTGTAGTTGCGGTAACGAGTTCAGCACGCGTTCCACGCTCGGCGAAGACCTCCTGATCGAGGTGTGCTCCTCCTGTCATCCGTTTTACACGGGCAAGCAGAAGATCGTCGATACCGGTGGTCGCGTCGACAAGTTCCGCCGCAAATACGGCATGAACTAGGGATTGACCCTGATTGTCCGCTCTCCCGCGGAACTGCTAGCCTAAATGAAACCAGTACCGTCGGCACCGGCGGCGCTCTGCCGTGTTCGTACGGCTAACCAGAACAGCTTGAGGAAGAAGATGACTATGGACGTATTCCGCCTGACAAGCCCCAGCGGCACCGAAACGGACCTGCCGGTGCGATCCGGCACTATCGGACCCGACGTCATCGACGTCGGCACGCTTTACAAGGATCAAGGCGTCTTCACCTTCGACCCCGGTTACGTCTCAACGGGCAGCTGTGAGTCCGACATTACCTATATTGATGGCGAGCAGGGCATTCTCATGTATAGGGGATATCCGGTCGAGCAGCTCGCGGAGCACTCGAGCTTTCTGGAAGTCTCGTACCTGTTGTTGCACGGTGAGTTGCCGACCGCCGACGAATTACGCTCCTTCGTCAAGACGATTAGCACGCATACGATGCTCAACGAAGGCATGCTCAATTTCTTCAAAGGCTTTCGCTACGATGCGCACCCGATGGCGATGCTGTCGGCAGTCGTGGGCTCGATGTCGGCTTACTACCACAAAGAGATGGATGCGAGTAACCCGGAGCATCGCGACATTTTTGCCCACCGTATCCTGGCGAAATTGCCGACCATCGCGGCAGCGGCCTACAAGCTGAATACGGGCCAGCCGTTTATGTATCCGCGAAACGATCTCAACTACTGCGAAAACCTCTTGCATATGTTGTTTGCGGTTCCGGCAGAGCCGTACGAGATCGATCCGATTGCCGCGGATGCGCTCGACCTGTTGTTTATCCTGCATGCCGACCACGAACAAAACTGCTCTACCTCGACCGTACGCATGGCAGGAAGTTCGGGCGCAAATCCGTACTCTGCAATTGCCGCAGGAATCTCGGCGCTTTGGGGGCCCGCGCATGGTGGTGCGAACGAGGCCGTGCTGAACATGCTCGACGAAATTGGCGACGCAAGCCAGATTCCCAAGTTCGTTGCCAAAGCCAAGGACAAGAAGGATCCGTTCCGCCTGATGGGTTTTGGCCACCGCGTGTACAAAAATTTCGATCCGCGAGCGACGATTATTCGCGACATGGCGCACAAGGTGCTCGAGAGGCTCGGTCGCAGCGACACGCCGATGTTTGATCTTGCGCGGGAACTGGAACACATAGCGCTCAGCGACGAGTACTTTATCGAGAAGAAGCTCTACCCGAATGTCGACTTTTACTCGGGCATCATTTATCGCGCGCTCGGGATTCCAACGTCGATGTTCACGGTGATGTTCGCGATTGGCCGCTCAGTCGGCTGGACGGCGCACTGGCGCGAGATGATTTCCGACCCGAACGGCCGAATCAGCCGACCAAGGCAGCTCTACACCGGTCCCGAGCAACGCGACTACATGCCGATAGCGAAACGCTAATTGCTTTCCAGCAAAGCAGAAACGGCCTTTATGTCGGCGCGGGGCATTGGTTTGCCGTCGATCGGACTGATCGGCGCCTGACGAATGCCGTCGACCGGAAATACGGTGGCCTCGACGAACGCCTTTTCGAATTCAAACTGAAAGCCGGCAAACCTGCTCGGCGTTGCACCGCGGCCGCGACTGATCTTGAGTCGGCGCTCATAAGGCTTGTAGGCGTAACCCAGTTCTGCAAGCCGCATCGCCACTGATTCGGCGTGGTCGGCGAACACGTGCAGATTGACCGCAGAGTTTTCATCTGCCGTGCCGTTGAGTACAGGGCCGACCAGGCGCGGCGTAAAAGACGACAACAGGTCCATTGCGGATAACGCTACCGTGCGCATGAACTGTAAGAAATCGGTGTGTGATTCGCGGCCAAAAAGCTGCAGATGCTGACTGATAGCGCGTTCAATTTCGGCGTTGCGCGGCAGCGATCCGCGCGTCTTTAATCCGAGTCGCTCAGCGGCTTTGATCTTCGCAACGCGATAGTCGCGGATGCCGTGATCAACGATGATACGCGCAGCCTCCTGGGCGAGCATTTGCCGTGCGCGTTCGTCACCGTTGTTTGATGGTTTTTTAGGCATGGGGGTCAGAACAACGGCTCGGCTTCTTCTTCGTCCGTCGCTTCTTCAACGGGATCAACGCCGGCGGCGTCATTGAATATGTTCGGCAAATCTTCGACATCTTCGCATTCGGGCACCTGGCCTTCACGAAAGAACTCGAAGGTCGAGTTGGGCTGCCCCGCTCTGGCAGGACAGCCGGTTGCGCGATTAATGCGCAGCGAGACTATGCCGGCTGGCATCGCCATCTGATTCTCGGGTACCCCGCGCAAGGCGATGCGCATGAATTCGATCCAGATGGGCAGCGCAGTCCTGGAGCCTTCTTCGCCGGGTCCAAGCGGCAGATCATCGTCGTAGCCAACCCATACGACGCTGACGATGTCGCTGTTAAAGCCGCCAAACCACGCGTCACGCTGGTCGTTCGATGTGCCGGTTTTGCCAGACAGGTCACGGCGTCCAAGCACCAGCGCGCGCCTGCCTGTGCCGCGGCGAATTACATCGCGCATCAGGTCCTGGATCAAAAAAGCGTTCTGTGCAGAAATGACCCGCGGTGCAGCATTGACGGTCGCGAATAGTTGCGGCGCAGTCGCGGCATTGGGCCGGTACTCGTCCGCAACATCAGCCATTTGATCGAGAGGAAACTCGTCAACGGGATTTCCATTTTCATCCAGTTCGATGACGACGTCTTCGTCGGGGCCCACTTCACACAGTTCGCACGCGATGGCGGGATCCGCCCTGTATAAGGTCTCGCCTTCCGGCCCGAATATCGCGTCAATAACGTATGGCTTGACGGCATAACCGCCATTCGCAAACACGGCGAAGCCCTGCGCCATATCAAGCGGTGAGGCAGAGCCTCCGCCAAGTGCAAGCGACCCGTTGCGAGGTAATGCGGCGTCGCCGAAGCCGAACTTTGCGATGTGACGCACTGCATTGCCGATTCCGGTCTGGAACAGGAGTAAACGCACCGAGACCAGATTCATCGACCGCACGAGTGCCTCGCGCATACGCGTAGGTCCATAAAAGCGGCCGCTATAGTTGATCGGTCGCCAGACGGCTTCCAGCTCCGACGAGCTAATAACGATCGGCGCATCCAGCACAACCGTTGCAACCGTATTGCCATGTTCAAGCGCTGCCGAATAGATGAACGGTTTGAAAGACGAGCCCGGTTGACGGGCGGCCTGTGTTGCGCGATTGAATTTGCTTGTCGCGAAGTCGAATCCGCCGGCAAGACTGCTGATCGATCCGTCCTGGGGATCAAGCGTAACGATTGCGCTCTGTGCTTCTGGTGTTTGCGCCAGCGCCCACGTACCTGCAGCCGTGGGCATCACCAGAATCACGTCACCGGCCTGCAATACATCCGCAGCAGTTTCGGGCTCAGGCCCCGTCGTTTCGCGATCTATGAAGGGTTTCGCCCAGCTCAGTCCGCTCCAGGGTATGGTCAGATTCGCGCCGTTGCTGAAGATCGCGGCGACGCTGTTGTCAGGCTCATTCAGATGAGTGACCAGCGCAGCTGACAACCCGCCGGGCGCATATTGTTCCAGCGTCTGACGAATCTCGACCGGCCACTCTTCGAACGGAGTCTCGAGCAACTCGGGCGTCACCTCCACCTTATCGAGTGGGCCGCGATAACCGCGACGACGTGTGAACTCCAGCAATCCGTTTCGCAGTGCAAAGTTGGCGGCGTTCTGCAACCCTGAATCGAGCGTCGTAACGACCTGATAGCCGGCGGTGTAGGTGGCCTCACCGTAACGGCGTAACATCTCACGCCGCGCCATCTCGGCAACGTAAGGCGCGTTCAGTTCCACCGCCGCGCCATGCATCCGCGATTCAATGGGCGTAGCAATGGCCTCGTCGTAGGCATCCTCATCGATGTATTCGAGGTCGCGCATCCGGCCGAGCACATATTTGCGCCGCATCTCTGCGTTGGCGGCACTGCGGACCGGGTTGTAACGTGATGGCGCAGGCAAAACACCGGCGAGGGTCGCCGCCTCCGCTACGCTGAGATCCTGCAGATCTTTGTTGAAATACACTTGTCCGGCCGCTGCGACGCCATATGCGCGTTGACCAAAGAACATCTTATTGAGGAACAGCGCCATAATCTGTTCCTTAGTGAATTCCCGTTCGATTCTGATCGCGAGAGACGCCTCCTTGAACTTGCGTTCGATTGTCTGATCGAGATTCAGGAAGTAGCTCCGGGCGAGCTGCTGGGTCAACGTGCTGCCGCCACTCTCGATGTTGCCCGTGGCTATGAGTTGAAAGAGCGCCCGGAGAATACCCCGATAATCGATGCCGGGGTGCACCCAGAAACGTTGATCCTCGGCGGCGACGAAGGCGTCAACCACATGACTGGGCAGCTCGTCGTAAGTAACCAGGATGCGCCGCCTCTCGCCGATCTCGGAGATCAGATGCCCGTCGCGGCTGAAGACCCTGAGTGGAATCTGCAGCGGAATATCGCGGATAGTCTCGGCTGCCGGCAAGCCCGGGGCGACGTAGTAATAGGCACCGATGACGGCCGCGACACCGCCGATCGTGGCCGTTAGCCCGAGGCCGAGCAGGATGATCAGCGCGCGAACGAGGCGGCGTCGCGTTCTGTGACGCGCATTCTTGCGGGATTTTTGCGGGTTTTGCATAGTCGCTGGCGGTATTTCCGACGCTTATGGGGCAAACACCGCGGCAGCAGCGGCGTCTGCCCTGGCTATTAATGGGTACTGTAATGTCTGTTTTGTGCTGGAATTGTGGCATATCGCGGGCATATAGCCCGTGATCCCAAGGCGCAGACGGCCGATCATAGCAAGTAGGCCAGGGGCCGCAATATAGGCCCCAAACAGGGTGTGTTCTGATCGTACCTTTGGGGCGACGACCAGTTCACGGAATCAGCCCGGCGGGCGGCATACCATACGGATCCTTGGATCGTGAACAAAGTCACGTTTTATTTAACATTTTGTTGATATATAGTTAAATCGTTTTGCTGAGGCCTAAATTACGTTTGGCTCGCAACTTACCGACCTAGAAGGAAAAATACGTGCTATTCGGCAAAAAAACTCAACCCCTGTTGGGCCTCGATATCACGACATCGTCGGTGAAGCTCATAGAGCTGTCGCAAAGCGGAAAGCGTTATCGTGTCGAGTCGTACTCAGCAGAACCTACACCACCGAGTTCGGTTAGCGAAAAGGCGATCGTCGATGCCAAGGCCGTCGGTGAAGCCATACGCCGCGCTGTGAAGCGCGCTGGTGCAAAAGCGACAGACGTTGCGGTAGCAATCAGCGGCGATGCGGCGATCACTAAAGTCATCCAGATGCCGTCGAGTCTGTCGGAAAGAGACCTCGAAGGCCAGGTCGAGATTCAGGCTGACCAGTACATTCCGTTCCCGATGGAAGAGGTCAGCTTCGACTACGAAATCGTCGGCCCGAATGAGAAGGACCCCGAGTTGATGGACGTGCTGCTCGTTGCGACACGTACTGACAACGTCGAGCAGCGACAGGCAGCTGTTAACGCAGCCGGACTCGCGACTCACGTCGTCGACGTCGAAGCGTTCGCGCTCGAAAATGCATGTGCGCTGCTCAGCCATCAGATTCCCGACGGTGGCATAGGACAATCTGTTGCCGTCGTCGATATCGGCGCAAGCAGCACGACGTTCAGTGTCCTTCAGGACCTCAGGGTCGTTTACACGCGGGACTTCAACTTCGGTGGCCAACAGCTCACCGAAGAGATCATGCGTACTTACGGTTTGTCGATGGAAGACGCCGGCCGGGCCAAGAAGCAGGGTGGCTTGCCCAGCAACTACCAGCCGGAGGTTCTCGAACCGTTTATCGATGACATGACCCAGCAGGTCAGCCGGTCATTGCAGTTTTATCTGGCGTCGGGCGGCGGCCGTGAACAGCCGGATATGATTCTGGTCTGCGGTGGCTGCGCTAATATTCCGGGGATTGCAGATGTCATTTCCAGTCGCGTTGGTATTCCGACGGAAATTGGCGATCCACTGGGCCAGATGAAGATTTCGTCCAAAGCCAAATCACAGGGTGTGCACAAGGATGCGACAGCATTGCTTACTGCATGCGGCCTTGCACTAAGGAGCTTCGACTAATATGCCACGTATTAATCTACTCCCCTGGCGCGAGGAAGACCGCAAAAAGCGTCAACGCGACTTCGGCGTTGCAATGGCCGGCGGTGTTATCGTTGCTATCGCCGGTGTTCTGCTCATAATGTTTGCATATTCGCAGATGATCTCTAGTCAGGAAGAGCGCAATCAACGCTTGACCAACGAGATCGCCGAACTGCAAAAGAGCATTACCGAGATCGACGGTCTCGAGCGACAGAAAGAACGTCTGCTGGCGCGCATGGAGATTATCGAGCAACTGCAGAAGAGCCGCCCGGAGATCGTTCATCTGTTTGATGAGGTTGCGCGGCAATTGCCCGAAGGCGTTTATCTCACCGGTATGAAGCAGCAAGGCTCGCGAGTCGAAGTGCGCGGTATCGCTCAGTCGAGCACGCGCGTGTCGGCACTGATGCGACAGATCGATGCCTCGCAGTGGATGGGTGACCCCGAGGTTGATCGTGTCGAGACGACGCAGTCAGGCGCGTCACGTCAGGCCGAGTTCGTCGTATTCCTGAAGCAGGAGCGGGAAGGCGAGGATGATATGGAGATGATGCGATGAACGTTGTTGAAGAGCTAAAAAGCCTTGATGTCAATGACGTCGGTCGCTGGCCGCTGGCTTTTCGCGCTGCGGTCATCGTTGCTGTATTTATCGTTGTGTTGGGGCTCGGGATTTACTTCACGATCGTCAAGGACAAAGCACCGCAATTGCAGCGTGCCCAGGATGATGAGCAGACGCTGCGCGTCACATTCGAGAACAAACAGCGCAAGGCTGCTAATTACGACGCGTACCGGGCGCAGCTTGCGCAGATCGAACAGTCATTCGGCACGATGCTCAGGCAGCTTCCGGGCGAGACCGAGATTCCAAGCCTGATCGTTGATATTTCACAGACGGGACTGGCATCGGGCCTGCAGGAAAAACTGTTCCAGCCGCAGCCTGAGATTCCGCGGGACTTTTATGCGGAGAAGCCGATTAAAATACGTCTGTCCGGCGGTTATCATGAGATCGCGAATTTTGTCAGCGGCGTAGCTGCGCTGCCGCGTATCGTAACGCTGCACGATATAAACATCACGCCGGAAGGCTCTGAAACTTTCGACCGCCTGAGCATAGAAGTGACAGCAAAGACCTATCGTTACATGGATGAGGAGGCAGAATAATGACGCAGACTGCTTTCAAAATCCGAAATCGCCTGACTCACGGGCTTTTGCTGGCAACGGCTTTGCTCGGCCTGGCTGCATGCGGTGGTGACATGGATGATCTCGATCAGTATGTCAATGAGGTCAAGGCACGCCCGGGCGGCCGCATCGAGCCATTGCCGGAGATTACGCCGTATGAAGTCTTTACCTACGTCGCTGACGCAGAAGGTGTGCGCTCGCCGTTTGTGCCCGATACACCCCAGGCGACAACATCTGGTGCTGGCGGTGGCATTCGTCCTGATCAGGAGCGGAGTCGAGAGTTCCTCGAGAGCTTCCCGCTCGACACTCTGAGTATGGTTGGAACACTGTATATCGGGGAAACGATGTACGGCCTGGTACAAACATCTGACGGGCTGATTCACCGCGTCGTGCCTGGCAATTATGTCGGACAAAACGACGGACGAATTAACGACATCAATGAATCTGAAATCGAAATTGTAGAAATTATTTCTGACGGGATCGTGTGGGATTCTCTGCAAACGCACAGGAAGGTAACCGGTTGCAGGACATTCAGGTTCAGAGCCTGCCCGGACAGCGGGTGGAGCTGAAGTTGATCATGAGCGGGACGGCCCCCGAGCCACTCGCTTTCACGATCGATGATCCGGCGAGAATCGCGCTCGACCTGCCCAATACCACGCTTGGGCTAACGTCGCGCCGCCGGGACGTCAATCTCGGTCCGCTTGACACGGTTCTGACGGCAGAGGCCAACGGCCGGACGCGCGTCGTCCTGAACCTCGACTCGATGGTTGCATACGAGACTCGCGCAAGCGGCAATACCGTGACAATCACTCTCGGCACCGGTGACGATTACAGTGCAGGAACCACCCAGTTCGCCAGCAATGTACCCTCGCAGCCCTCCTATGCCAGTGCCGGCAGCAACGCGCGCTCCATCACAAGCGTCGATTTCCGGCGGACCCGTGATGGCGGTGGTCGCGTGATCGTGAATCTGACAGACCCGTCAACCCCGGTCGACATTCGTCAGGAAGGCGGCCGTGTCGTCGCTGTTTTCAAGGACACCGGCCTTCCGGCCGAGTTGATGCGTCGTCTTGATGTCATGGACTTCGCGACGCCGGTCACGACCGTTGACACGCTGCGTACGAACCTCGATACACGCATCGTAATATCGGCGGATGGCAAGTATGAGCAGCTTGCATATCAGTCGGATAATGAGTTCACGATCGAAGTCAACCCGGTCGCGGCTGATGCTGAGGAAGGTTCGAACCTGTTCTCGGAGACCAAAGAATATGAAGGACAGCGTTTGACGCTGAATTTCCAGGATATTGAGACTCGCGCTGTACTGCAGCTGCTTGCGGAGACTTCGGGGCGCAACATCGTTGTTTCCGATACCGTGCAGGGTAACGTGACGCTTCGCCTCAGAAACGTGCCCTGGGATCAGGCTCTCGATATCGTCATGACGACGAAGGGCCTGGATATGCGCCAAAACGGCAACGTCATCATCGTAGCACCTGCTGAAGAAATTGCTGCACGCGAAACGGCTGACCTCGAAGCCAAGCAGGCTATCAGCGAGCTGGAGCCCCTTTACTCGGAGTTCTTGCAGGTCAATTACGCGAAAGCGGGAGATCTGTCGAACCTGATCAGCGGCGGCACCGGCGATAACTCGCTGTTGTCGGACCGCGGCAGCATCGCCGTCGACGACCGCACCAATACGCTGCTAGTTCAGGACACGGCTGAGCGGCTCCAGAACATCCGTCGATTGGTAACCACGCTGGATATCCCGATCAAGCAGGTACTCATCGAATCGCGAATTGTGGTTGTGAACGATGACTTTAGCCGCGATCTTGGCATTCGCTTCGGTGTTTCCGGATACGGTGACGATCCGGCAAGTGGCCAGTTCATAGCGGGAACCGGTAGCGGTGTTGGCGCAAACAACATGGTCAGCACCTATACCGACAATATTCTTGATGCGGATCCGTTAAACGACGGCCAATTCGAGTACCCGGCGCTGGGCGATCGCTACGCCGTGAATGTCCCTATTGCAGATGCGGCTGGTCGCTTTGCTCTTGCCGTGCTTGACGGCGACTTCCTGGTCGACCTCGAACTGACGGCTCTGGAAGCTGAAGGTAATGGTGAGATCGTATCGACGCCGCGCGTGATTACCGCGAACCAGAAGGAAGCACGCATCGAACAGGGTGTGGAAATTCCGTACCAGCAGTCTGCATCGTCAGGCGCGACGACTATCCAGTTCAAGAAGGCTGTGCTGAGTCTGACCGTTACGCCGCAGATTACTCCGGACAACAACATCATCATGGATCTGCGGGTTCATAAGGACAACGTCGGCGACATCATTTCGACTGGTGGTCTCGGCGGTACGGTACCGAGTATCGATACACGTGCGATAGAAACTCAGGTGCTCGTCTCGGACGGACAGACAATCGTTCTGGGTGGCATTTACGAAACAGAGCGTCGTGAGACGATCAACAAAGTACCGTTCCTCGGCGACATTCCTTTCCTTGGCGCGATGTTCAGAAGCAAGACTCGAGTCGACAACAAGGCGGAACTGCTCATCTTCGTAACACCAAGGATTCTTGAGGAAGGCTCGAGCATCTATTAAGCTTTTTGCCAGCGGTATCATGACGAAAGCCAACCCTCGGGTTGGCTTTCTCATGTCGGGGACGGTTCGCATGATTGCTCCTGATACCACGCCAGAGAAGTTCACGCAGTAGACTATCCCTGAAATGAGACATCCACAAAACCTGTTTCTGATCGGCCCGATGGGCGCAGGCAAATCGGCTGTCGGCCGGCAGCTTGCGCGAATGCTGCACCTGAACTTCATGGACAGTGATGACGAAATCGAATCTCGTACGGGCGTCGACATTCCGTTCATATTCGAGAAAGAAGGCGAAGAGGGATTTCGTAAGCGAGAAGCCAAAGTCATTGACGACCTGTCGAAGATCGAAGGCATCGTGCTCGCGACGGGTGGCGGCGCTGTTGTTGACCCCCAAAACCGCAGCCATCGGGGAGGGCGCGGTTATGTCGTCTCCCTGTACCCGACGGTAGACCAGCAGCTGGCGCGAACGCAGCGCGGCCGCAGCCGACCGTTGCTCGAGAACGGCGATCCACGGCAGATATTGGAGGACCTCATGAGCGTAAGGGATCCGATGTATCGGGAGATTGCCGATCTGATCGTCGAGACGGATGGGCGCAAGGTCAAGGCTGTCGCCAACGAGATCCTCGAACGTCTGTAAGAGCCCGCCAGCGGGCGCACACGGCAAATCGGCCGCGGCCGGGATACATATCAACTTCATGGCTCGCTG
>CAMYMP010000629.1 GCA_947259435.1 uncultured Woeseiaceae bacterium | reverse complement strand
TTGTGCCGATATCGAGTTACGTCGATCCTGGCGCATTCAATACGGTGATTGTCTGGTGCGAGACTTTCAGCCAGTTCATCACCGCCGCCCAATACCGGTAAGAGCCGGAGGCGGGCCTCGACAGGAGCATTCATGTGCAGGATGTTCGCAGCTTCCCGCGACGGAAACCCCTGCATTCGGAGGGCAGTACTCTATCCAGCTGAGCTACGGGCGCGGAGAGCGGAATTGTACCCGAAACGGCGATCTTCGTCCGGGCCTGTATCGATCGTCAGCCAGGTCGCCCGTCTGCGCGGGGGCCGATCAGAATCGGCGTATATTTGAGCACATAGATGCCGAACGAAACCAGCCACAGGAATCCGGCGACGACGATCGTCGTTTCATAACCGAGCGGCAGCATTGACGGACCGAAGACGCGCACTGCGACCGATGCGGCCAGCAGACTGTATGCAAAAACGATTGCCTTGGACGCAACGAGTGGACGGCCCGTGTGACCTAGCGAAGCGCGAGTCATCACCGCCAGTATCATCGTCGCCGCGGCCCCGGCACCGAGAGCATGCAGCCAGTGCACGGCCCAGGCTGCACCGGCAAAGATGTAAATCGCCTTCAAGAACAAACCCACGGGCAACCAGAGATAGGCGACATGCAATATCCAGACGATCGGCTGCGTCCCGGTTTTTAGCCCGTGCCAACGAGACAGGCGCCAGAGTTGCAAGCTCGCGGCCAACGCGGCGATAGCTGCTGTATACCGGCCGATCGGATCAACGACGTCACTGATTGCGTACGCCAGCATCGCCGGGATGACGAGGTATTCGACGACTCTGTTGTTGCGCATGTTAACGGCCAGGCCGCGAGCCTTGAGCGCGTTTCCGGTAAACGCCGGGACAATGCGTCCGCCGATTACTGTTACCAGCACCAGCACGATGTCGAGGCCGCCTCGAAGCGCTGCCGTTACCAGTATCGCATCGCCTTTCCACAGGCCATACAGGAACACAGCATCCGCAATCCAAAGTATGAAAAGTACGAACAGCAACGGCGTGTTACGACTGATCGTGCGTAAGAGCGATGGCCCTACGATCACCATCAGGGCGGGCAGAAACGCAAGCTCAACCGTAACTATCACGCTCCACGGCAGCGCGCCCGCCATCGCGAACGCAATACGGCCTGAAAGCCAGGCAAGCGTCAGTAGCATCAGGGGGATGCCGGCGAAGCCGCTGCGGCCGGTCCAGCTCGGCACGGCGGTCAGCAAGAATCCGGCGATCGCCGCGGCAAAGAAGCCGAAGATCATTTCGTGACCGTGCCAGAACTGCGGGACAATAACGTCCGACGGTACTACGCCACGCGTAAACATCCACATCCATGTCACCATGGCGATCACGGCATAGATTCCTGCGAGCAGGAAGAACGGACGAAAGCCGTAAGCAAACGGCACCAGTAGTTTTCCGGCCTCGACGTTCATTGAGTCATCTACAATCTGCAGCTTTGGGTTGCCGGTGGACGCAGGCTACTTGAAAAACCTCGCTTGGGAAGTGTCAGATAGTCTACAGCCTGAGACGGCGCTCGTTCTTGCGCATTTCGAATCGCGCCGTTCGCCCTCAGTGGTAAGCTGGTGCCCATCTCTTTCGGCGAGCAACGCATGGCCAAGAAGCTGAAGAACGAAAAGGAACTATTGAAACTGGCGCTGGAAATGGTCATGGACGATGCCGTCAAACGCGGCATCGTCGAGTTCGAGCCGACCGAGTCGCACGACCTGAAGATCGAATATGCCTACCGGCTGCTGGTGCACGACAAAGCGATCAGCCCGCTGCCGGATGCGCAGCGGACGGCGCCGAACATCCGGCATCGGCTTGCGATGTGGGTCAGGCACAAGCTACCGGCCGACCACGAGTTACTCAAATAGCGCCTTGCCTTTTAGTCAAAGCGCGTCGAGCACCCGGTGCAGGCGGGCATTGACGTCGCTGGCCAACCCTGCCTTCGTAGGGCAGTACTCTATCCAGCTGAGCTACGGGCGCATGCTGTTGGGAAGCCGAATTCTAGCGCGTTTACGCTCTACGACGATAGCCAAAAC
>CAMYMP010000628.1 GCA_947259435.1 uncultured Woeseiaceae bacterium | reverse complement strand
CCGGCGTTGCATCATTGATGGCCGCCTGATCGGGCGCGCTGGCTTCGCCGACCCCGCACCCTGACAGCAAGGCTGCGGCAGCAATCGTGAGTAAAAAAATGAAGGGTCTAGCTCGTTGCATCGATTCTGGACCGTCTACTTTAGTGTTATAGTTGAGTATAACACTAGTTGAGTATAACGCAACACCGGATTGTAGCAATCAATAAATAAAAATAACTCTTAAAGTCAGTTACTTACTGTTTTCTCGGTGAATTAATGCGGCCATCTAGTGATTAGATGCCTCAACTTGGGTTTTGGATTGATCGATTTGACGATAGTTTCCGGATTGCGGTCATCTGCCCGGACGGGCCGCGCAATCATCCGAATAGGGCGGTCAAAACGAGGCTACACGCCTGGCCGGGCGCCTCTCTGGCGGATGTCAGTCGGGTGCCGGTGTTTCAGCGTCAGCTGAAATTCTGAGCGAGAAATGGATTGAGTAGTCGATTGTCCGGATCTAGCTGTCGCCGGATCTTTCTGAAGAAGTCGAGCCGTGACGCGTAGGACTGTGACGCGTGCTCAGCGCGAAACGCACGTGACTGACTGAACAAAGGCGTGCCGCCCCAGGTCTCTGCAAATTGGGCGAGATCGATGACGAAGTCGTCCCAGCCATGTCGTGCCGTCGAGGTCGTTTGCAGCGCGAACATCGGCTCGTCGAAAGACGGTGACAGCAGCGCCGAAGCGTCCTTGCTTACGCGAAAGCCGACGGCTGGCATATCGCAGCGATAGCCGTTCGCCTTTAGTACCTGCGCACAAAAATCGACGTAAGCCTTGATGACGACCGAGAAGTCGATCGCAGGAAAACACCACGTCGAATACAGAAGGCTTTGTCGTTTGTTGCGGCGCCTTCGGCCAGCGGTCGTAACGTTGGTGCCATGGTTAACGAATTTGGTAGTGACCAGGCCGTGCGCCGCCGCGCTGATGCCGTCGATGAGCCTGTATCGTACAGCGGGTATCGGCATGACCCGACCGAGTGAGCGGAATACCTGCGGCAATACCGTGCTCTCTCCCCAGTCCTTGATTTTCCAGGGAGTGTCGTTGGCATTACCCGGTTCCGCGCTGTAGCGCCGCAAATCGACATAGACGCGATCTCGGTGCGGAAGCACATAGAATTTCAGGCCGACGTTGCTGCTGGACAGACGATCTGCAACGTTGGAGAAACGGTTGACCGACAAGCTCCGGTGGCTGGCAGCGAAGGTCGCAATCGGCCGCACACGAAGCGTCGCCTCGTAGATTACGCCCAGCAATCCATAGCTCATGCGAAACGCGGCCAACAGGTGCTGCTTCTGTTCGGAGACAGTCATCAGCTTGCCGCCCACCGTGACAACTTTCATATTGATAAGCTGACTCGAGAGGTAAGCAGCCTGGTCCCCGATTCCCGGCCCCATGCACGGCGAGGCCAGCGCTCCGCCCAATGTCCGTTCCATCTGGTCGTGGTTGCCAATGAGCTCAAGCCCCTTCTCAGCGAGCGCGTCAACGAGGGCTCCGAGGCGGACACCCGCCTCTGCGGTAACCGTGTGATTGTAGGTGTCGATACGGACGATCCTGTTCAGCGCAGTCGTACGGATCACGCTCCCGTGGCCGCATTCATTGCAATCGGTCGATGCGCTGCCGGCGCCGCGAATGCGTATCGGTAACGCTATGTTGGAGTGCGGCTCGAGGCAGCGCATGAGTTTTGCAAGGTTGGCGGGCGTGTATACGCCAGGTTGCGCAGGGCGCCGAATGAACTTCCCTGTGTCTCGAAATCCGGGTGATTGCATCGATAATGTCTCCAGCCGTTTCTGAAACTTGCCAAAGACACCCATCGCACTCATCGCGATCGCGATGAAGCATCGTATCGGTAACCCCGCTGTCCTAGGCTATGCCCTTAGACCGGAAGCTTTGCGACGCTGCCTTTCGACAGGTGTGCCTTTGTCAAACGAACAGGCATCGTTACACAGTCCAATGGGCTCTGCAATGACTGCAAGAGACTGAAAAATATTCTGTTAAATTAGATGCCACATGGGGATGTTAACGACACTCGTCGGTAC
>CAMYMP010000627.1 GCA_947259435.1 uncultured Woeseiaceae bacterium | reverse complement strand
AAACACGACGGCACGCCGCTGGTTGTGATCGCCGGGTCCGAATACGGCACAGGCTCGTCACGTGACTGGGCCGCCAAAGGCACGCTGCTGCTTGGCGTCAGGGCCGTCATCGCGAAGAGCTTTGAGCGCATTCATCGCTCGAACCTGATCGGCATGGGTGTGTTGCCGCTGCAATTCAAGGATGGCGATAGCGCCGAGTCCCTCGGGCTCACAGGCACCGAGACCTACGACATCACGGGCCAAACCGATCCGAACGCAACAACGGTGACCGTGACCGCGACGCCAGGCTCGGGCGCGCCGATCACGTTCGAAGCCGATGTTCGTATCGACACGCCGAAAGAGCGCGACTACTACGAGCACGGCGGAATACTGCATTACGTGCTGCGGCAACTCGCCGCCTGATCTGTGTGACAGGCTTTGCCGGCATTCCGGATGCGGCGGTCGCAGCCGTCCGGGATGCGCGTCACGTCTGCGTGCTCACCGGTGCCGGCGTTTCAGCCGAGAGCGGCGTGCCAACCTTTCGCGAAGCGCAAAGCGGCCTGTGGGAGAAGCTCGATCCACTCGACCTGGCGACCCCGGAGGCGTTTCTTCGTGACCCGGCGCTCATCTGGCGCTGGTACCGCTGGCGCCGTGATCTTGTCGCGAAGGCCAAACCCAATCCGGGCCACTTGGCACTCGCGACCTTCGCGTCGTGCGTATCTCGCCTGACGCTCGTCACCCAGAACGTCGACGGCCTGCATCAGCGTGCCGGCAGCAAAGACGTCATTGAATTCCACGGCAACCTGTTTGCCAATCGCTGCTTTGCCGAAGATTGCGTCGTGGATTGCGATGCTGATACCGACATACCGGTCTGTCCGGCCTGCGGCAGCAACGTACGTCCCGGCGTTGTCTGGTTCGGCGAGGCGATTCCCGAAGCGGCGCTGGAGCAATCGTTCGCGGCAGCGGCTGACTGCGACGTGTTCTTGTCGATCGGCACATCTTCGCTCGTATTTCCCGCTGCCGGACTCGCCGAAATTGCAAGAGAGTCGGGCGCCATCGTGATCGAGGTTAATCCGAACCCAACCGGGATGTCCGCAGGTTTCGATTACGCGATCGCCGGAAATGCCGGGATTGTGCTCCCCGAGCTTCTGGCCTGCACTGCAAGCGCGGATTCCGCAAGAGCCGCAGCGGCAGCTGAACGGGCCAAGTCGTAATAGTCAGGCAAGAAATCCGGACTTCTACGCGTGATTAAATTCGGTTTCCATGCAGTAGCTGTTCTGTATTCTGGCGGTTCTGTCGCTCAGTTACTCAAGCTTATTTACGATTTCCCCTGGCAGGACATGCCGTTCTTTGTTGACTGGATGATCGTAGTCCTGGGTACGATCGGGGTTACGACTCTGGCGATTCAGGTCCGCAACATTGATTACCGAGGCCGGTGGGAAAAGCCCGTACACTTTCTGATCATCCTGCACCTGGGAGTTTCGGTCGCTCTTCATCTCTGGACGATTTACGTCGGGAATCACGACTTGTATGCGGCATTCCCGATCGGGTACAGCTATTTCGCCCTTGTGTATTTCGTGTTTTTTGCCTGGCGGTCGTGGACAGTCACGCTTATTGTCGATGCGAAGCCGGACAATTGATGCCTTACTACGCGTCGCCCTTGCAGCCGTCAAAACCGCGCCTTAAGCTGCGTTCGAAATAGTTCAGACCTTGGATGACTGAAACATGCTGCACGCCTCATGTCACTGTGGTGCCGTAAAGATCGACGTCACCAGAAAACCCCGGTCTCTGACCGAATGCACGTGCTCCATTTGTCGTCGCTTCGGAGCACGGTGGGCGTACTGCACGCGAAAGACCGCGACGGTTTCCTGTGATCCATCGACAGTTTCGGCATACGTATGGGGGGACAAATCCCTGGAGTTCTACCATTGCAATACTTGCGGTTGCCTGACGCATTACGAAAGCGTTGAAAAACTCGACGACAGCCGCGTCGCTGTAAACGCAAGGATGATGTCGCCGGAGGATACGGACGGTATAAGAATAAGAACCTTTGACGGCGCCAAGACGTGGAAATACCTCGATGAGTGAGC
>CAMYMP010000626.1 GCA_947259435.1 uncultured Woeseiaceae bacterium | reverse complement strand
GATTTTGCATGATGTTATTCGTGCCCAGGGTTTATCCCCTCGCGTTACTAAACACTACTTTCCCAGGCAGCCTGCAAGCCGCCGGGTGACGAAAGTTGCCAGGTCGGCAGACTCCAGCACGTTGGATCTTTGGCGACCCGAAGGCTCGCATCACTCTAGGCTCAGCGTGATGCCGACAAATGCGGCTCGGGGCGCCGCAGGGCCGACGAAGCGCGGATTCTCGAAGTCTTCAAAAAGCGGCACGTCGACTTCGCTCGGTTCCTCGCCGAGGAGGCCGAAGGTCTCATAATCCTCATCGAAGAGGTTAGACACGCGCGCATAGAACTCGACGTTGTCATTGACCTGATAGCGAGCGCGCAGGCCAGCGACGACATAGCCATCGAGCGTGCCGATCTGATTGGACTCGTCGCCACGCAGCACCTGATCCGAGTTATATAGAAAATCGAAACCTAAACTCAGTTTCCCGGATAAGGCATAGTTGACACCGAACTTCGCGGAGTGCTCGGGCAGACCAGGTATCCGATCACCCGAAAGAACGCTGATTTCACCGTCGGCGTCAGCGAAGGGATGATTGGGGCTCAAGACCTCGAAGTCGTCCTCGAACGTAGCATCCAGATAGGTGTAGGCTAAAAACCAATCGATCTGCTTCATGGTACCCGCCAGCGTAGCCTCGATTCCGGCCCGTCGTGTTTCCTTGACGTTCGCAAACAGACCTGTCGATCGGCCCGTGGTCTGAAAGATGATGTCGTCTTCGTTAGTCGCGCGAAATAATCCAAGATGATAATCCGCAGGGCCAACGGTGCCGCGGACCCCCGCCTCGAAGGCCTTGGTAACGACGTCCTCTAGCGGCGGATCCGCGAGGAACGCATTGGGCAGCCGACATTCGAATTCGACATCCTCCGGGTCCTCGCCTGCGGCCACCGCCAAATCGACGGCCAGATCGAAAATCGCGTCGTTGCAGGCCAGTTCGATCGGCGTCGGCGCGCGGCTCGATTCGCTGTAGCTGGCATAGACGTTCGCGCTCTCCGAGATCTGATAAGTCATGCCGACGGCGGGATTGAAACGAGAGAAATTGTGCTTGCCGTTCAGCTCTGGCCGTTCGCCGGAGAGGTCCCGAAGTTCCACGTCTGTGTCGTTGACACGACCGGATAGCGTAAGCGTAAGCGTGCCTGATATCTCGATTACATCGAGGAAATAGATACTCAGGGTTTTCGTCGTGGCATCGATGTTCGTCTGCAGGTCGTCGACGAATGTGCCCGTGCCCAGTCCGAGCGTGCTGCGTGAGTTCGGGTCCAGCTCGGACAGCTCGGTGACAGCATCGAAACGGGATTCGCCGTTGAAATAAGAAATGCCCAGAAACAGTTCGTTGGATTTTCCGAATAAGTCGTTGCCGAAAGACAGCTGCAGATCCGACCCGTAGCTTTCCTGATCGCGGTTGCTGATGTTATTGATCGCCTCGTCGGAGAGCACACCGGTACCCGACAGTTCACTGCTCAGATCCTCCAGATTGAATTCTCCGTCGAGGCCCATGCCAACCGCCGTCGTATTGAGGAAGTCCTCAAGGGTCTCCGCGTCGGCGAACTGGCCTTCGCAGATATCTTCGTCGTCGAGCCCGAGTTCCTCGAGGTCGTCTTCTTCAAGACCCTCGAGCAAGCTGTTGGCGCTGCCCAGCTCGCAAACAGCAAACTCGCTGGCGTCGCCGTTGAAAGAGTCCGTCTTGTTCTCACGGTAGAAGACATTCGCGGAAACCATGAAGGTATCGCTGAAATCATGGGAGCCGTCGACGCTCAGCATCTTCAAGTCGTTTTCAGTGCGGTCGGGCGCTGTGAAAACAGAATTCCGATCGATCGCCATTAACTCGACCGGGACCGATCCATTGCCGAGAAGATCACTTTCGCCGCGCTGGAGATTGAGGTTTAGCGCCGACCGATTGCCCCTGGATATTGGCAAAATAGCCCCACCTGTCGCTGCTGCCGCTGCTTTCGACGGAAGCCACAACGCGATCGAACGAACCACCGGACAGATCCAGTTTGTGACCCTCGGTGTTGAAACCGTTTTTCATCTGTATCGCCAGGGCGCCACCCAGCGTGTTGAGGCCAAACACCGGATTGGTGCCACCGATCAGGTTAATACTGTGAATCGCTGATTGCGGCAGCAAGTCCCAGTTGACCGTATCGCCGAGCGGTTCATTAATGCGCACGCCGCTCTGGTAGACGGCCATACCCTGTGCTAAGCCGAGGAGAGGTGAGACCGTATAGCCGCGATACTGCACATCAGGCTGCAGCGGATTGTTTTGTGCGTCATTCAGGCTGACGCCGCCGAAGCTCGAATTGAGGAAATCGGCGAGCGATAAACTCTGCGCCTGCTCCATATCGTCAGCAACCGCAGCCTGCACGTTATACGGGATCTTGTCCTCCGGCAGACCGACGCTCTGGGTTGGCGTGACTCCGTACACGATGACCTCTTCATCCTGCGCATCAACGCGAGCAGTAATAAGTAAAATCGCTAAAGAAAAGGCTGCTGCGACGAATCTTGGCTTTTCGCAATGCATTGTAGTCTCTACCGTATGCGGACGGCAGCTTCGGTAAGATGCTGATCCAGCTAGTTATTTTCCGGGAGAATTTTCTACGGACGCACCTCCTCCAAGTGCGTCCTGCCGCGAGCATATCACAGGCCATAAATCGCTTCTATGCTGCGCTAATCGGCCGTTCCGTGCCCGCGACCGACCGCCCAAGTGATACGTGCGCACGGTGGGCCCGCAGTATCTTTCGTCGTTGGATGATCTTGTCTGGGCTGTAATTTCGCCCACAGACGATACTCTAATTACATCGTCCGGATTGCAGCCGAGATCTGCTCGGCCAGTGATTCGACGCCTTTTCTGGTTAAACGTTCCTGGGTGCCCTTGACCTCGACAACGAGTTCTTCGACCGGTTGCTGTGTCCTGGTATCGATGATCAACGCTTTGAAATAAACAAACAGGAAGCTCGCCTTGTGCACCCGTCCGACGACCACCCAGTCGCTCGCCGCTTCACGCCCTAACTCGGCCGCAACATCGTGGTGTTCGAAGAGGTAACCTGCCCCCAGGTCGGCGGCATTCTGAGTGTCCGAAGCGATCGTACCGCT
>CAMYMP010000625.1 GCA_947259435.1 uncultured Woeseiaceae bacterium | reverse complement strand
AATCTGTTCCCGTCCGCGCACGTCGGGCAACGGCACGACAACCTGGCGATCGAAGCGTCCCGGCCGCAGCAGGGCTGGGTCCAAAACGTCGGGCCTGTTCGTTGCCGCAATAACGATTATCCCTTCGCTGCCCTCGAAACCGTCCATTTCGACAAGCATCTGATTCAGAGTTTGCTCACGTTCATCATGCCCACCGCCGAGGCCCGCGCCACGATGACGGCCAACAGCATCGAGCTCGTCAATGAAAATGATGCACGGCGCCTGCTTTTTCGCCTGGTCGAACATGTCGCGCACTCTCGACGCGCCGACACCTACGAACATCTCGACGAAATCAGAACCGGAAATCGTGAAAAACGGTACCTTCGCTTCACCAGCGATCGCTTTGGCGAGCAAGGTCTTGCCGGTACCCGGCGGCCCGACCATCAGCACGCCTTTTGGAATCTTGCCGCCAAGGCGCTGGAACTTGCTCGGGTCCTTCAGGAAGTCGACAACTTCTGACACCTCGGCTTTAGCTTCCTCGATGCCCGCAACGTCGGCGAACGTTACGCCAACCTGGTCTTCACCGAGCAGTCTGGCCTTGCTCTTGCCGAAAGACATTGCGCCACGGCCCCCACCTCCACCTTGCATTTGGCGCATGAAGTAGATCCAGACACCGATCAGCAAGAGTATCGGAAAAGAGCTGATCAGCAGCTGGCCGATCAGGCTCTGCGATTTTGGTTCCGCGGCGCTGAAGGTGACGTTATTTTTGTCGAGCAGACCGATCAGGGTGTTGTTGTCGGTCTCCGGGCTGATCGTGTAGTAAGGCAACGGCTGACGATCACTATTGCCGAACTTGATGCGCTCACCCTCGATCACAACCATCGTAACCTGACCCGAGCGAACCTGATCGAGAAAATCCGAATAGTCTTTCGCCTGCGGGTTGCCCGTGCTGACGCCCTGCAAGCCCTGCACAACGGACAGCAGCACGACGATGATCACGACGAAGACAAGAATATTTTTGGTTAGGTCATTCACATTAAAGGTCCGCGATAGGGGCGCCGGAATACGGCCGTTTTAGACAGGTTCTAGCTGTTAGACACTACTACACTTGATAGTTTCTCGCTACCAAGTACACCTCACGGCTGCCGGGCCTGGAGGCCTTGGGTTTAATGACTTTCACGCGTTCGAACATGTTCCGCGCGGCGGCAATGTATGCGTCGGTTCCTTCGCCCTGGAACAGCTTGCAAACGAAATTGCCGTGCGGTCCGAGTACCTGGCCGCAGTAATCCAGAGCAAATTCCGCGAGATACATTGACCGTGGCTGATCGACAGCGCGATTACCAGTTATATTGGGGGCCATATCGCTCATTACAAGGTCCACGGGAACGTCTCCGATGGCAGCCCGCATTGCGGCCAGCGTTTCATCGTCCGTGAAGTCACCCTGAATGAAATCGACCGACGGCAATGAATCGATCTGCAGAAGGTCTACAGCGATAATTCGCACCTTGCCTTTGAGCTTATCGCTAACGTACTGGCTCCAGCTGCCCGGGGCTGCGCCGAGATCGACGCACACCATACCCGGTTTCAGCAGGCGTTCTTTCTGGTCGATCTGCTCGAGCTTGTACACAGCGCGGGAACGCCAGCCCTCGCGCCGCGCCTGCTGCACGTACGGGTCGCGCTCTTGGCGCTCTTTCCAGGTTCGTCCAGTGCCTCGGGGCTTACTCAATTCTCATTACCTGATTCGAAAAGCTTGTCTAGTGCCTTGTGGTTTACTCATTGTTACACTTCGCGCCCATGGGACTGAGTGAAGCACAAAAGAAGTACCTGCGTGGCCTGGGGCATGGACTGAAGCCATTAGTCATGGTCGGCGAAGCCGGCCTGTCCGCCGCGGTGCTCAACGAGTTCGAGACGACCCTCGCGCACCACGAATTGCTCAAGATTAGTGTCCGGGTTGGCGACAGAAAAGCGCGAGATGCGATCATCAAAGAGCTCTGTAAGACCAGTTCGGCTTCTCTCGTCCAGCGCGTCGGCAATATGGCTTTGCTGTACAGAGAGAATCCCGAAAAGAGAAAGATCGTCGTTCCCAACCGCTAGGTTGCCCGTCAGACGTATTTGACTTCGAGTATTTCGAACGTCTTCTCGCCGCCGGGCGCCTGAAAGGACACGACGTCGCCTTCACTCTTGCCGATAAGCGCGCGGGCAATCGGTGAGGTATAGGAAATCAGGCCGTTCTTGATGTCGGCTTCATCCTCACCAACGATTCTGTATTCAATCTGTTGATTGTTGTCTTCTTCGAGTAACTCGACGGTCGATCCAAAAACGACTTTTCCCTTCGCATCTATCGCCGTAACATCAATAACGTGCAGGTGCGACAGTTTGCCTTCGAGCTGCTTGATGCGCGCCTCGATGAATCCCTGCTGATCTTTCGCCGCGTGGTACTCGGCATTTTCTTTCAGGTCACCGTGCGCCCGCGCTTCGGCGATCGCCTCAATCACCTTTGGCCGATCGACGGACTTGAGCTTCTTGAGTTCTTCCTGCAGCAGTTCGTGACCGCGAACCGTCATCGGCACTTTGCTCATGCCGCCACCTCTCTGTGCAGATCCTGTAGCCGGTTCACGTCACTATCATCAAGATGTTCAATAGCGATGCAGGTTGCGATTGCCGCGCCAAGTGTCGTGTAGTACGTGACATCCCTGCGCACCGCCTCGGCACGGATGGACGCGGATTCATTGATCGCACGTTTGCCTTCGGTCGTGTTGACAATCAGGTCGATCTCGCCATTTTTGATCATGTCCACAATGTGTGGACGCCCTTCGCGAACTTTATTCGCTCGACGGCATGATACCCCAGAGGCAGCGAGTTTTTGTGCGGTTCCATGTGTCGCAACAATGTCGAAGCCCTGCGCGGCAAGGATCTTCGCCAGTTCCACAGCGCTGTCCTTGTCCCTGTCGCGCACGCTCAAAAGAGCGGCTCCCTGACGCGGCAACACCACGCCGGAAGCCAGCTGCGCTTTCGCATAGGCCTCGCCGAATGAACGGCCGACACCCATCACCTCTCCCGTCGACTTCATTTCCGGGCCGAGGATCGGATCAGCGCCAGGGAACTTGATGAATGGAAATACCGACTCCTTTACGCAAAAGTATTCGGGAATGCGTTGATTGACGTAACCCTGTTTCGCAAGGGACTCTCCAACCATGACTTTCGCAGCAATCTTGGCCAGCGGAATTCCAATCGCCTTTGATACGAATGGGATTGTCCGCGAGGCCCGCGGGTTCACTTCAAGCAGGTACACGATGTCGTTCTGAATCGCGAACTGCGTATTCATGAGGCCGACGACTTTCAGGCCCTTCGCAAGTTTGACAACCTGCGCCATCAGTTCTTCTTGCACCTCTTTGCTGAGGCTAAACGGCGGCAGTGAACAGGTTGAATCGCCCGAATGGACGCCGGCTTGCTCTATATGCTCCATGATCCCGCCGATTAGCACTCGCTTGCCATCGCAGACGCAATCGACGTCGACCTCGGTAGCAAGATCGAGAAAGCGGTCGAGCAATACCGGACTGTCGTTTGATACATCGATCGCGGCATCCATGTAGGCGGCCAGATCTTCGCCGCCGTGGACTATCTCCATGGCGCGGCCGCCGAGCACGTAAGACGGCCGCACGACCAGCGGATAGCCGACGTCGGCACCCATCTCGAGGGCCTCTTGCTTATTTCGGGCCGCACGATTGGGCGGCTGCTTGAGGTCGAGTGACTCGACCAACTGCTGGAAGCGTTCACGATCTTCAGCTAGGTCGATCGAATCCGGTGTGGTACCGATGATTGGCGCACCTGCGGCTTCGAGATCTCGTGCCAGCTTCAGCGGCGTCTGGCCGCCATACTGCACGATGACGCCCCTGGGCTGTTCCTTGTCGATGATTTCCATGACGTCTTCAAACGTCAGCGACTCGAAATACAGCCTGTCGGACGTGTCGTAGTCAGTCGATACGGTTTCCGGATTGCAATTGACCATGATGGTCTCATACCCGGATTCCTTGAGCGCAAGAGCCGCGTGGACGCAGCAATAGTCGAACTCGATGCCCTGGCCGATTCGATTCGGGCCGCCGCCCAAAATCATGATCTTCGGGCGGTCGGACGGCTGCGCCTCACACTCTTCTTCATACGTCGAATACAGGTATGCCGTCGTCGTGGAGAATTCCGCCGCGCAGGTGTCGACGCGCTTGAAGACCGGTCGAATTCCGAGCTTCACGCGTTTCGCCCGCACCGTGCTTTCCTCGACGCCGAGGACTTCGGCGATTCGCGCATCCGAGAAACCCTTTCGTTTCAACGAACGCAACGCGGTTGCATCGAGCCCGGCGGACCCCGCATCGCGAATGGACTGCTCCGATTCGAGCAGATTCTCGATCTGTTCCAGAAACCACGGATCAATTCCGCTTATTTTCGCAACGTCATCGAATGTAAAGCCCAGCCGCATCGCATCAGCCACATAGCGAATGCGATCAGCTCCTGGAATACGCAATTCCTGTCGCAACCTGTCTCGCTCGGCATCGGTCGACACCGACGTGGTGATTTCATTCAGACCCGTAATGCCGGTCTCGAGCCCGCGCAGGGCTTTTTGCAGCGATTCCTGAAACGTTCGGCCCATCGCCATGACCTCACCAACAGACTTCATCTGCGTGGTCAGGCGATCATTGGTGCCTGGAAATTTTTCAAAAGTGAATCGCGGAATTTTGGTGACCACGTAGTCGATAGTCGGCTCGAATGACGCGGGCGTGGCACCACCCGTGATGTCGTTCTTGAGCTCATCCAGCGTATAACCGACGGCGAGCTTGGCCGCCACCTTCGCTATCGGAAATCCTGTCGCCTTCGAAGCCAGCGCGGATGAGCGCGAGACGCGCGGATTCATTTCAATGATCAGCACCCGGCCGTCGGCCGGATTCACCGCAAACTGGACGTTCGAACCACCGGTATCGACGCCGATCTTGCGCAGTACATCGATTGAGGCGTCTCGAAGCCGCTGATATTCCTGGTCCGTCAGTGTCTGTGCGGGAGCCACGGTGATCGAGTCGCCCGTGTGTACGCCCATTGGATCGAAATTCTCGATCGAACAGACGATGATGCAGTTGTCGTTTCGGTCGCGCACGACCT
Source organism: uncultured Woeseiaceae bacterium (assembly GCA_947259435.1). The sequence goes on along the minus strand of CAMYMP010000625.1, from coordinate 5,188 downwards.
CCATCTCGAATTCTTTCCAGCCGATCACTGATTCTTCGAGCAGAACCTCGGTTGTCGGTGACATTTCGAGGCCGTGGCTAACGATGCGATCAAATTCGTCGCGGTTGTAGGCGATGCCGCCACCCGTGCCGCCGAGTGTGAATGAGGGCCGAATAATCGTCGGAAAACCGACTAGCGACTGCTTCTCGAGCGCCTCCTCCAGTGAATGCGCAATCTCGGCTGTCGGCACTTCGAGGCCGATGTCCGTCATGGCCTGCCGAAACAGGTCACGATCCTCAGCCATATCGATCGCTTCACGCGAGGCGGCGATCATCTCGACCTTGTATTTTTCAAGGATGCCTTCGCGCGCCAGATCGAGCGCACAATTCAGCCCCGTCTGCCCCCCCATCGTCGGCAGCAGCGCATCGGGCCGCTCCTTCGCGATAATGCGTTCGACGGCCGTCCAGTGAATCGGCTCGATATAGATCGCGTCGGCGGTTTCCGGGTCAGTCATGATCGTGGCTGGATTCGAATTGACCAGCACGACGCGAAAGCCCTCTTCTTTGAGCGCCTTGCAGGCCTGCGCGCCCGAATAGTCGAACTCGCACGCCTGGCCAATGACGATGGGTCCTGCGCCGATAATCAGTACGCTTTCTATGTCGGTTCGCTTTGGCATAATTTACTTTAAAAACTACTCTTAACTATATGTCTTTTATAATTATGTAGAGATGACTGATCTCTTCACGCTACGCTTTCTGGTCTCCATGTCGTGCACGAATCGCTCGAACAGCGGCCGCAGATCGTGCGGTCCGGGGCTCGCCTCGGGGTGTCCCTGAAAGCTGAACGCCGGCTGGTCGCTGAGCGCAATGCCCTGCAGCGTGCCATCAAATAAGGAACGGTGAGTTGCCACAACGTCGTCCGGCAGGGACTCTTCATCAACCGCGAACCCGTGATTCTGGCTCGTGATCATGACCTGCCCGGTCTCGAGGTCCTGCACCGGATGATTGGCGCCGTGATGGCCGAACTTCATCTTGGTCGTCTTCGCGCCGGCAGCCAGGGCCAGCAATTGATGCCCGAGGCAAATGCCGAATACCGGTATGCCCGTCTGCAGAAACTCACGGATCGAATCGATCGCATAGTCGCAGGGCTCCGGGTCTCCCGGTCCGTTGGACAAGAATATGCCGTCCGGCGACAGCGCCAACGCTTCCTCAGCACTGGTCTCGGCAGGCACCACGGTCATGCGGCAATCTAGATCCGAGAGCAGCCGCAGAATATTGCGTTTGATGCCGAAGTCGTACGCGACGACATGATAGGGGGCTATGCGCCGGCTCAGAATGCGCGGCCGGCGTCCAAAGGTCACCCCGTGACACCACTGATAGGTCTGATCAGTCGTTACAAACTTCGCCAGGTCCATGCCGGCAATGCCAGGAAATTTGCGCGCGTGCTTGATGGCGACGTCGGTGTCTACGTCACCGTTCATTATGCATCCGGACTGTGCGCCCTTTTCGCGGATGATGCGGGTTAGCCGGCGTGTGTCGATTTCGGCTATCGCGACGGTTCCCGCCCGCGCAAGAAACTCGCTGAATGGTCGCTCTGAGCGCCAGCTGCTGCTTATCCTCGAGCCGTCACGGATGATGAGACCGGATGCATGCACCTGCGACGACTCCATGTCCTCGCTGTTGGTGCCTGTATTACCGATATGCGGGTAAGTCAGCGTGACTATCTGGCGGCAATAGGACGGATCTGTGAGGATCTCCTGGTAGCCGGTCATCGCTGTATTGAATACGACTTCGCCAATGGTCTTGCCATCGGCTCCAACCGAGACTCCCCGAAAGATTGTTCCATCAGCAAGTGCCAGAACAGCAGGCGTACTCAACAGCGATCCTCATTAGTCAGTCTTTACTGATTTCAGATGCACAAAAGCGGAAGGACAGTGCCTCCCGCTCGTGATTTCGCTGACCGCTTAGCGATCCGACGTAGTTTACTGAACGGACACTGTTTGCGCCAGCATCGTCCCGATTTTTTTTGGAGCCCGCCTAGCTTGGGCAGCTTCAGCCGCGGTCCGGAGCATCCTTATCTTCATGGCTCGCTGCGCTGCGCTTTACTTCCGATAAGGATGCTCCCTCCCACGGCTCAGTCATCCTGAAACGGAGGGCTCCAAAACATCCTGCATCGAATAGAGCCCGGCCGGCTGGTCGACGATCCAGCGGGCCGCTCGCAGCGCGCCATCGGCAAATACGTCCCGCGTAGTGACGCTGTGCGCCAGGCTAAGGCGTTCGGTAGCGGATGAGAACACGACGCTGTGATCGCCAGGTACCTCGCCGCGGCGTTCTACCTCATAGTGAATGTCTTCGGCGGCTGTGCCGCGCGCCGCTGCAATAGCCTCCCCCAGCTTCAGTGCCGTCCCCGACGGGGAGTCGAGCTTCTGCACGTGGTGTGTCTCATGAACTTCAACGGCGAAGTCCTCACCCAGGGCGGCCGACGCCTGTCTCACGATATTCTCGAGAACAGCAACACCAAGACTCATATTGCGGTCATATACGACAGCCACCGTCCGGGCCGCGTCGTGCATTTGGGACAGCTGTGCATCGGCCAGTCCACTAACGCCGCAAACGAGGGGCTTCCCATGACGCGCAGCGGCTGCCAGGACATCGCTGGTCGCCGTCGGCAGGCTGAAGTCGATCACGACGTCCGCGGCGGCAGCAAACGCATCGATATCGGCGCTGACAAGTACGTCGCGAGGCAGGTTCAGGCCGGCAGCTCGCTCAGGGTCGCGCACCCACAGACCAGCCAGAAGGTAGTTTTTTTGCGCAGCAATCGAGCGCACGATCGCCTGACCCATACGGCCACATCCTGCGATGCCTATCCGGATTGAATTGATATTGCGTTCCCTCAGCCGGGCTAGGGGCTGATTCTATCGAAGAAACGCTTCACCGTATCGAGCCAGCCGCCGGCGCGAGGGCTGTGCTTCTCACCTCCCGCCTGAACCGAGTCGTCGAATCGCTGCAGAAGTTCTTTTTGCTCTGCGGTCAGGTTAACAGGTGTCTCGACGGCGACCTTGGCAAACAAGTCGCCCTGGCGCGCATCGCGTACCGTAGTGACGCCTTTGCCGCGCAGGCGAAACACCTTGCCCGACTGCGTGCCCGGGGGCACTTTCAGCGACACGTGGCCGTTCAGCGTCGGCAGCTCGACCTCCCCGCCGAGAGTTGCTGTGCCGATGCTGACAGGCACCTCGCAGGCGAGATCCGCGCCGTCGCGTTGGAATAATTTGTGCGGATTTACGCGGATTTCAACGTAGAGATCACCGGGGGGACCGCCGTTGCGGCCAGCCTCGCCCTCTCCAGAGAGCCGGATCCGGTCGCCATCGTCCACACCAGCCGGAACCTTGACCGACAGGGTTTTGGTTTTGTGCACACGGCCGCGCCCGTGGCAGTCGTGACACGGATCGCCGATAACGGTGCCGGCGCCTTTGCAGGCCGGGCAAGTCTGTTGTATCGAGAAAAAGCCCTGCTGCATGCGGACCTGGCCCGCGCCACCGCATGTCGTACATTTGACCGGTTCCGTGCCTTTTTTCGCGCCGCTACCGTCGCAGGTCTCGCACGTTACCTGCGTCGGCACATCGATAGTTACGGAGTCCCCACTGACGGCTTTCTCGAGATCGAGACGCAGTTCGTATCCCAGATCGGCACCACGATAAACCTGGCTGCCTCGCTGTCTGCCACCGCCGAAAATATCGCCGAACACGTCGCCGAAGATATCGCCGAAGCCTTCGGCACTGAACCCCCCAGCACCAGGGCCAGTCCTTGCGCTGAGTCCCTCGTGGCCAAATCGATCATAGGTTGCCCGCTTGTCCGGGTCTTTGAGCACCTCGTAGGCCTCTTTGGCCTCCTTGAACTTGCTCTCAGCGCTGGCATCGCCCTTGTTGCGATCCGGGTGATGCTTCATGGCCATACGACGATAGGACTTTTTGATCTCGTCGGCGGATGCCGTCCTGGAGACGCCAAGTACATCGTAGTAGTCGCGTTTTGCCATTGTCTCTTATAGGTCGGGCGCCGCGTACGGCGCCCTTCAACGTTTCACAGGATGCCGGAGCCTACTCGGGCTTTGACTTGTCGTCGTCTACTTCTTCGAACTCAGCATCAACCACATCGTCAGCCGCGCCGTCGCCCGGCTCCTTGTCCTTCTCTGCCTGTTCAGCGTATAGCCTCTGGGCCAGGCCGCCGGATGCTTCCGCCAGCGCCGCTGTCTTGGCCTGGATCTTCTCCTGGTCATCGCCCTCGAGCGCCGACTTCAGATCCGATATCGCGTTCTCGACACTGAGGCGTTCCTCGCCGGTCGCTTTCTCGCCAAGTTCGCTCAGCGTCTTCTCCGCCGCATGTATGAGGCCGTCGGCCTGATTGCGCGCATCGACAAGCTCGCGGAACTTGCGATCCTCTTCAGCGTGGCTTTCTCAGACAGGCCACTGGATGCTTTTATGACAATATTCTGGCTCTTGCCGGTTGCCTTGTCTTTGGCCGAGACGTTCAGAATACCGTTTGCATCGATATCGAAAGTCACTTCGATTTGCGGCAGGCCGCGAGGCGCGGGAGGAATGTCCGCCAGGTCGAATCGACCCAGTGACTTGTTATCGACAGATCGTTCACGCTCACCCTGCAACACGTGGATGGTCACGGCAGTCTGATTGTCGTCGGCCGTCGAAAACACCTGCTCGGCATTTGCCGGGATCGTCGTGTTCTTGTCGATCAGCTTGGTCATTACACCGCCGAGCGTCTCGATGCCCAGCGACAACGGCGTTACGTCGAGCAGCAATACATCCTTGACATCGCCCGCGAGCACGCCGCCCTGAATGGCAGCGCCCAGCGCGACCGCTTCGTCCGGATTTACGTCCTTGCGCGGTTCCTTGCCGAAGAAGTTCTGCACCTCTTCCTGCACCTTCGGCATGCGCGTCTGGCCGCCGACGAGAATCACGTCGTCAATTTCGTTGACTTTCAAGCCCGCGTCGCCAAGGGCAACCTTGCATGGACCCATGGTGCGCTCGATCAGCTTTTCGACCAGCGACTCGAGCTTGGCTCTCGTCAACTTGATATTGAGATGCTTGGGACCGCTCGAGTCAGCAGTAATGTACGGCAGGTTTACCTCGGTCTGCTGCTGTGACGACAACTCGATCTTCGCTTTCTCAGCCGCTTCCTTCAGGCGCTGCATGGCCAGC
>CAMYMP010000624.1 GCA_947259435.1 uncultured Woeseiaceae bacterium | reverse complement strand
TGTACGCAGAAGACGAGTTCTTTGCAGCGCGGCTGGCGCAAGCGCTCAAGTCCCAGGAAATCGCGGACGGCCAGACGGGTCTCGGGCAGATGAGGTCCCGCGGCAATGACGCGCAGCAGATGCGTACGATGCTGCAGGCAACGGCACGATTCCTGACGGCAGCTGACGGACCACGGATTGCGGTGCTCGAAGCCGGCGGCTGGGACACGCATGCCAATCAGGGTGCAGCGACCGGCGCGCTGGCGAACAGGCTCAGTGGCCTCGATACGGGCTTGATGGCCCTCAGGGATGCACTCGGAAACGCCTGGTCGCAAACGGTCGTCGCCGTCGTCACCGAATTCGGGCGCACAGCGGCGGTCAACGGCACGCGCGGTACGGATCACGGCACCGCGTCGACGGCGCTGCTCCTTGGCGGCGCCGTCAACGGCGGGCGGGTCGTCGCTGACTGGCCGGGTCTGCAAAAATCCGATCTGTATCAGGGGCGCGATCTAAAACCGACGGCCGATATTCGCAGCCTGTTCAAAGGCGTGCTCTCGGAACACCTGTCGGTCGCGGACTCGTTCCTGAATCGCACGGTATTTCCGGATAGCAGCGCAGCGGCGCCCATGAGCGACCTGATCCTCGGCTGACGCCGGGATTTTGACGGTACGTTAACCCCACGCGACCGCCGGCCGCGTTTGTATCGTGCATGAATGCCATTGTCCGACTTGTCGCCCGTATTCGGGATCCGCGCTGGTATCAGATTGTCGTACTCAGCCTGCTGCTTGCTTACGGCATCTTTGCGCTGGACTTCGGCATCCATTGGCAAAACGCACTCGCTATTATGGCAACTGCACAGTTCGTGCAGTTCATCGCGACACGCGCTGTCGGACGGCACAAGTTCGATCCGCTTAGCGCGCTGATAAGTTCGCTGTCACTGACCTTACTGCTGCGAACGGATGTAATAGCACTCGCGATGCTCGCTGCGACTGTCGCGATCGGCAGCAAATTCCTTATCCGTGTTCGCGACAAGCACGTCTTCAACCCGGCCAACGTAGCCCTGGTCATGCTGATGTTGGTCAGCGACCAGGCATGGATTTCCTCGGGCCAATGGGGCAGTGCCGCCATCGGCAGCCTGGCGCTGGCGTGCCTCGGGTTCCTCGTGCTGACCCGCGCCAGGCGCGCCGAAACGACGGTCGCGTTCATTGTCGCGTTCGCGATTTTGATCACAGGGCGGGCGCTCTGGCTCGGCGATCCGCTAAGCATACCGCTGCATCAATTGCAGAACGGCGCCCTGCTGATTTTCGCCTTCTTCATGATCTCGGACCCGAAGACATCGCCGAATTCACCAGCCGGCCGCATCGTGTTCGGCACGCTGGTGGCGACTGTCGCCTACACGATCCAATTCGTTTTATTTGAACCTAACGGGCCGATTCTTGCGTTAGTCATGTCAGCACCGCTTGTACCGCTGATCGATGCGATCTCCCGTGGCAGGCATTACCGGTGGAAACGTCCGGCTGCGCATGAGAGCCGGCCAATCAAAGGAGTGTAACAATGAGATTTTTTATTACCGCGACAGTTGCCATATTCACGATCGCGATTACGACGACGGCGCAGGCCTTTTGCGGCTTCTACGTTGCACGGGCCGATACCAGCCTGTTCAACCGTGCATCACAGGTCGTCCTCGTTCGCGACGGCGATCGGACCGTCATCACCATGGCGAACGACTTTCAGGGTGACGTCCAGGACTTCGCCGTCGTCATCCCGGTGCCGACATTCATCGAGCGCGAGCAGATCAACGTTGCTGACCGCGCGCTGGTCGAACACCTCGACGCTTACACCGCACCGCGGCTGGTCGAATACCATGACCCTGATCCCTGCGCACGCTATGACATGAAACGGCAGTCGATGAACGATGCATCATCGCCGCCCGCCATGCAGGAACTTGCCGCCGCAGGCCGTTCCAGGGGCGTTACGATCGAAGCCAGCTACACGGTCGGCGAGTACGACATCCTGATTCTTTCGGCCGAGGAGAGCAGCGGCCTGATTAGCTGGCTCAACGAGAACGACTACAAGATCCCGCGAGGCGCAAA